>DATDLA010000237.1:0-2840 GCA_036519535.1 Methyloceanibacter sp. | reverse complement strand
CGCTGCCCCGCCTGTTCCCGGAAGCGTGATTGGCGTCCTCCGCGGCACCAATGCGGCTCATCGGCGCGCTTCTCCTGCTGCTGATCTCCACCACGGTCTCGCTCGCTGCCCCCAACATCATCGTCATCATGGCCGACGATCAGGAGGACACTGGCTCAACTTCCTACATGCCGAAGACGCTGTCGCTCATCGCCGATGAGGGCGTCACCTTCAAGAACAGCTTTGTCAACCTTCCGCTCTGCGCGCCGAGCCGCGCCTCGTTCCTCACCGGGCAGGCGGCGCATAATCACGGCATCAGGGCCAACAGCCCGCTCGACCAAGGCGGCTGGGAGGCGTTCAAGAGCAGGGAAGACAATGCGCTGCCGGTTTGGCTCAAAGCTGCCGGCTACAAGACGGCGCTGATCGGCAAATATCTGAACCGCTACGGTCAGCAGAGTGCCTATGGCTCGTGGCTCGCCTGGTTCGGCAGCTGGATCAATGTGGAGTTCACGGGCACCACGGTCGCCAATCCGCGCGACTGGGTGCCGCCGGGGTGGGACCTCTGGTACGCCTTCACCGGAACGCGGGTGAGATATTACGACTATTGGATCAACGAGAACGGCAATATCCTGAGCTTCGATCATCGTCCAAGCGACTATTCGACCGACGTGCTCGCCGAGCGCGCCGTCCGCTTCATCAACGACGAGGCGGCAAGCCGGGCTCCCTTCTTCATGTTCATCGCGCCGAAGGCCGCGCACGCGCAAGGGGCCCGCGCCATTCCATCGCCGAAATACGAGCAGGCCTTCAATGACGTTCGCCTACCGGAAAACCCGGCCTTCAACGAGCGTGATGTGCACCGCAAAGCGCTGAAGGCTCCGCGCGTCGGCGTCAAGACCAAGGCGGATCTCGAGCTCAGCTACCGCGCCGAGCTTCAGTCGCTCCAATCGGTCGACGATCTCGTCGCCGCCGTGGTCGATGCGCTGAGGGACACCAACAAGCTCGACAATACGGTGCTGATTTATACCTCCGACAACGGCTTCCTGTTCGGCGACCACCACCTGATCGGCAAGACCGCAGCCTATGAGGGCTCGATCAAGG
Organism: Methyloceanibacter sp.; assembly: GCA_036519535.1. Lineage (GTDB taxonomy): Bacteria > Pseudomonadota > Alphaproteobacteria > Rhizobiales > Methyloligellaceae > Methyloceanibacter. The sequence goes on along the minus strand of DATDLA010000237.1, from coordinate 1,763 downwards.
TGCCGCTCCTCATGCGCGGCCCGGGCATTCCAGAGCGCGAAACGCGCGATCAGCTCGTCAACAATCTCGATCTGGTCGCCACCATTTTGGATCTCGCCGGCGCCAAGCCGGGCGTCCCGTTCGACGGCAAGTCACTTAAGCCCCTCTTTGCCGACGCGAAGGCGCCTTGGCGCAGCGCGATCCTGATCGAAAGCCCGGTCACCCGCTTCGAGCGGGAAGCGAACCGCTATGCCGGCGCGCGCACCGCCACGAGGAAATACGTGAAATACGACGGCGGCTTCGAGGAGCTGTTCGATCTCGCCGCCGACCCTCACGAGCTCGAGAACAAGGCGCAAGATCCCGCCTATGCGAGCGATCTTGCGACGCTTCGCGGCGTCGAGAACACGCTCAAATCCTGCGTGGGAGCCGGCTGCTGGGTACCTTAGATAGCGCGACGGCAATCTGCCGCATTCGCCTGAACACGAGGTGCGTGACCGGGTTCAGGGCGCACGAGGATCGAGGGGCGGTCGGACCGAGTGACGCAGGGCCGATCTCTGCCCTGAAAAAGACCGCCGCCGATGGCGCTATCCGCCGGCAAGCCGAACCCGCATCGCTTTGGCGGCGACAAAGGGACGGCGGGGGCAACTCCCATGCGAACGCTTCTCGGCACAGTCCTCCTCTCTCTATGCCTCGCCACCGGCGCTATGGCGGCACCGAACATTGTCGTCATCCTCACCGACGATCAAGAAGACACCGGCTCCATGGCCTATCTGCCGAACCTCCAAGCACTTGCCGCACAAGGCGTGACCTTTAAGAACAGCTTCGTGAATTTTTCGCTCTGCTCGCCGAGCCGGTCGTCCTTCTTCACCGGCGAGGCTGCCCACAATGACGGCATCAAGTCGAACAAACCGAACAAAGGCGGCGGCTGGGAGACCTTCAAGCAGGAGGAAGCGAACGATTTGCCGGTGTGGCTGAAGACGGCAGGCTACCGGACGGCGCTCATCGGCAAATATGAGAACGGCTATGGCGCCGGTAAGCCGCCGCGCCTCGCGAGCGCTGCCTATTGGGCGAATGCCCTCAATGGCTGGTTCGGAATCGGCACCCCTGATAAGCAGCACTGGGTGCCTCAGGGCTGGGACGTCTGGTACGCCTTCACCAAGGTCCGCTACTACGACTACACGATCAACGACAATGGCAAGCTTCTCGACTTCGGTCACGCCGCCACCGACTATTCGACCGACGTGCTGAAGGATCGGGCCGTGCGCTTCATCAAGGATCAAGCGGGCTCGGCTGCGCCCTTCTTCATGCTGATCGTGACCAAGGCTCCGCACGGGCAAGGCGAGGAAGGGCAAAAGGAACCGGCGATACCGTCGCCTGCCTATGCCAATGCTTTCGCCGATACCAAGCTCCCCAAAACGCCCGCCTACGATGAGGAGGATGTCAGCGACAAGCCGCCGATCGTGGCGAGATCGCCGCGCCTGAACGATGCGTTGAAGGATCAGATCGAGACGAGCTATCGCGCCGAGTTGCAGTCCCTGCGGTCGGTCGATGATCTCGTGGGCAGCGTTGAGGACGCACTCAACGGCGCGGGTAAGCTCGACAATACCCTGATCGTCTACACCTCCGACAATGGATATGTGTATGGCGATCACCGCCTGTTCGGCAAGAACTCGGTCTACGAGCCGTCGATCAGGGTGCCTCTCGTCGTAAAGGGACCTGGCATCCCGCGAAACGAGACGCGCGATCAGCTCGTCAACAATCTCGACGTGGCCGCCACCATCCAA
>DATDLA010000236.1:0-3545 GCA_036519535.1 Methyloceanibacter sp. | reverse complement strand
ATCTACAATTTCGTCACCAAGCGCGGCGATTGCCGGGGCAAGAACTCGAAGATCTCCTGGACGCAGGTGGAGACGGGCTCGGCCATCACCTGGAAGTACCCGTCCTGCATCCTGCGCGGCGACGGCTCGCAGGGAGAGTTCTACTCGATCGCCATCTCCAACGGCTATCAGCAGGTCGATAGCGGCACCAAGATGATCCATCTCGGCAAGGACACGTCGAGCCGCATCATCTCCAAGGGCATCGCCGCAGGGCACTCCAACAACACCTATCGCGGGCTCGTGTCGGCGCATCGCCGGGCGACCAATGCGCGCAACTTCACCAATTGCGATTCGCTGCTGATCGGCGACAAATGCGGCGCGCACACCGTGCCCTATATCGAGGCCAAGAACGCGTCGGCCACTTTCGAGCATGAGGCGACCACCTCGAAGATTTCCGACAACCAGCTGTTCTACTGCCTCTCCCGCGGCCTTTCGCCGGAGGAGGCGGTGGCGCTGATCGTCAACGGCTTCGTCCGCGACGTGCTGCAGCATCTGCCCATGGAGTTCATGGCCGAAACGCAGAAGCTGATCGGCATCTCGTTGGAGGGCAGCGTTGGGTAGGCGCGGATTACGTCGCTGTCATGCTCGCGCAAGCGGGCATCCAGTAGGCACAGGCGGTGCAGAATAAGCCGGGACGGTGAATACTGGATCGCCCGGTCAAGCCGGGCGATGACAAAAAACGGAGTCAGTGCCAAGGAATTAGAGAAACAGCGTAATGCTTGAGATCAAGAACCTTCACGTCAATGTCGATGGCCGCGAGATCCTCAAAGGCCTCGACCTCGAACTGCCAAAGGGCCAGGTCCATGCCATCATGGGTCCGAACGGCTCAGGCAAGTCGACGCTCGCTTACGTGCTCGCCGGCAAGCAGGACTACGAGGTCACCGCAGGCTCGGTCACCTGGAACGGCCAGGACCTGCTCGCCATGGACCCGAGCGAGCGAGCCGCTGCCGGCGTCTTTCTCGCCTTCCAATACCCGATGGAGATCCCCGGCGTCGCCACCATGACCTTCCTGCGCACGGCAGCCAACGCCGTGCGCAAGGCGCGCGGGAAGCCTGAGCTGTCCACGCCGGAGTTCCTGCGCTTCGTGCGCGAGAAGGCCGCCGAGCTGAAGATCGACCCCGAGATGCTGCGCCGGCCGCTCAATGTCGGCTTCTCCGGCGGCGAGAAGAAGCGGAACGAGATTTTGCAGATGTCGCTGCTCGATCCCTCGCTTTGCGTGCTGGACGAGACCGATTCAGGCCTCGACATCGACGCCGTGCGCATCGTGGCGGAGGGCGTGAACGCGCTGCGTGGGCCTGAGCGCGCCATGCTGGTGATCACCCACTATCAGCGGCTGCTCAACTACATCGTGCCTGACCGAGTGCATGTGCTTTCCGACGGGCGCGTGGCGCGCTCCGGCGGGCCCGAGCTTGCGCTCGAGCTTGAAGAGTCCGGCTACGCCGAGTTCGGCGATGCACCCCCAAGTGAAGCCGCCACTAGCGGCGCGGCGGCGTAAGGGGACGGCATGGAGCTTCCGGTCAAGCAGTTCCAGACTCGCGCCGAGCAGGCCTATCTCGACCTGTTCGCCGCGGCCGAGCAGGGGCTCCCCGGCGCCGGCAACCCCTGGGTCGCCGATTTGCGCGCCAAGGCGATCGACGCCTATGCTGCGCTCGGACTGCCGCACCGCCGGGTCGAAGCCTGGAAATACACCGACTTGCGCTCCCGCCTCACCGAGGCTTTGCCGCTCGCGCGCGCGACCGGCGTCACCGTCACCGATGCTGAGCTTCGCGAAGCACTCGGAGCCGAAATCGCAGGTCTATCGGCCTATCGGCTTGTCGTCGTCGAGGGCGAACTCAGGGCCGAGCTGTCCGATCTCGCCGAACTGAAAGCGGCCGGCGCCGAGGTCATCTCCATCACCGAGGCGTTGCAGAAGCCGCCGCGCTGGCTGAAGGCCGCCCTCGGCAAGATCAATGCCCAAGACCGCGATCCCGTCGTGGCCTTGAACCTCGCGCTAATGAGCGGCGGTGTTGGCTTGCGCCTCGCCAGGGGCGTGACCCTCGACAAGTCGGTTCACCTCATCCATCTCGATGGCGGCGAGCCTGCCAGCGTGGTCACGCGCAATGTCGTCCTCATCGAGGAGGGCGCCTCGCTCGATCTCCTGGAAAGTTACGCGAGCCTCGGCGGCCACGAACTGCAGCGGAACGCCGTGACGGAAGTCGAAGTGGGCAACAAGGCAAGTCTCTATCACATCAAGCTCCAGCGCGAGGAGGAGGCAGCCTTCCACCTCGTCACTTGGCTGGTGAAGATCGACGCCGACGCGAACTACAAGGCATTCCAGTTCTCGACCGGAGCGGCGCTGTCGCGCAGCCAAATCTATGCGGCGTTCACCGGCGAGGGGTCGTCCCTCGATGTTTCCGGAGCGCTTCTCATGCGCGATCATCAGCATTGCGACACGACGCTGCTCGTCGAGCATCGCGTGCCGCGATGCTCGAGCCGCGAGCTGTTCAAGGCGGTGCTCGACAACGAGGCGCGCGGCGTGTTTCAGGGCAAGATCATCGTGTCGCCTGGCGCGCTGAAGACCGACGGCAAGCAGATGGCGCAGGCGCTCCTGCTCTCCGAGACGGCGGAGTTCGACTCAAAACCCGAGCTTGAGATCTTCGCCGACGACGTGGTGTGCGGCCACGGCTCGACCTCGGGGCAAATCGATGAGGATCTGTTGTTCTACCTCGAGGCCCGCGGCATTCCCGAGGATCAAGCCCGCGCCCTGCTGATCCAGGCCTTTGTCGACGAGGCGGTCGAGCGCATCGAGCATGAGGGCCTGCGCGAGGCGTTGTCCAAGGCGTCGGCCGATTGGCTCGGCGTCAGTTTCGACTGACGGCGAATAACCATGACGATCTTGCCGAAATCCCTTACTGAGCAGAGCGCCAGACCGGTTGCCTACGACGTCGATACCGTCCGCGCCGACTTCCCGATCCTGACGCAGAAGATCCATGGGCGCCCCCTCGTCTATCTCGACAACGGCGCCTCGGCGCAGAAGCCGAAGCTTGTGCTCGATACCATTGAGCGCGCCTACAGCGAGGAATACGCCAACGTTCATCGCGGGCTTCATTACCTGAGCAACCTCTCCACTGCGAATTTCGAGAAGGCGCGTGAGACGGTGCGCCGCTTCATCAACGCGCGCTCCGACGCCGAGATCATCTTCACCCGCAACGCCACGGAAGCGATCAATCTGGTGGCGAGCTCCTATGGCGGCCCGCATGTCGGGGAGGGCGATGAGATCGTGCTTTCCATCATGGAGCACCATTCCAACATCGTGCCCTGGTATTTCCTGAAGGAGAGGCAGGGCGCGGTCCTGAAATGGGCGCCGATCTCCGACGACGGCGAGTTGCTGCTCGACAAATTCGAAGCCCTGCTCACCCCGCGCACCAAGATGGTCGCCATCACCCACATGTCGAACGTGCTCGGCACCATCGTGCCAATCAAGGAGGTGGTGCGGATGGCTCACGCCCGCGGCATTCCCGTGCTGG
>DATDLA010000235.1:0-3884 GCA_036519535.1 Methyloceanibacter sp. | reverse complement strand
CTCGCGGCTCTGTCGCCAAGCAAACAGGGTTTATCGGCTCCTCGTAATGCGCCGCAACATTGGTCCCTGACAGGAGAGGGGGGTGTTGGTCAGGCCGCCGAGCTCGGCGGAGGCCTACCACGAAGCAGAAACGCCATCAGGAAGCCGGCGGCGAAGCCGCCGATATGGGCCATATAGGCGACGCCGCCGACATTGGCGCTTTCGTCGGTATAGGCGATCGTGCCAACGCCGCTTACGAGCTGGAGCACGATCCACATGCCAAGCACGATCACCGCCGGCATCGCCACGATCTGACGCCCGAGCAGAACATTCACGCGCGATTGCGGGAACATCAGGATGTAGGCGCCGAGCACGCCGGCAATGGCACCAGAGGCGCCGACGTTCGGCACGGTCGAATGGGGGGCGAGAGCGAATTGCGCGAGCGTCGCGGCGATTCCCGCGAGCAGATAGAAGGCCAGGAACTTCACGTGGCCGAGGCGGTCCTCGACATTGTCGCCGAAGATCCACAGGAACAGCATGTTGCCCAAGAGATGCAGCCAGCCGCCATGCATGAACATCGCGGTGAAAATGGTTATGAAGTTCCCCGCCGGGTCCGCCGCGAAGTTGGCGGGAATGAACGCCCATCGTAGGATGAAGCTGTCGCCGGCGCTGAGCTCGAGCAGGAACATGAGCACATTCAAGCCAACGAGGATGTAGGTAACAACGGGGACCGTGCGTCGCTGCGAGTTGTCGTCGCCAATGGGGAACATGGGTCTGCTTTCCGCCCGCGGGCTATCCGGTCCGCTCGAATCATAGTCGCGGCGGCGGGGAAGTCCATGCCCCGCACCAAAACTAGCTCCCCGCGAACTGATCCGGATCGCCACTCGCTTCCTTCTTTTGGGCCTATAATTATGCTCTTGAGGTTCGATCATGACAGCAGCGGATGCGAGCACGCCCAATGTCGCCATCACCTATTGCCGGCTCTGCGGATGGTTGCTCAGGGCGTCATGGATGGCGCAGGAGCTCTTGACCACTTTCGCCGAGGAGCTCGGCTCGGTGACGCTTATCCCCGACGACACCGGCGGCGTGTTCGAAGTCCGTCTCGACGACAAGCTTCTCTGGTCGCGCAAGGAGCATGGGCGCTTCCCCGACATCAAAGAGTTGAAACAACTCGTCAGGGACGAGGTGGCGCCTGAGCGAGGGCTTGGCCATAGCGACGCGAAGCCCGCGCGATCCTGACCGGCCGACCCCTGGTAGACGGGGTCCTGCTCCCCCACATGTCAGTGTAAGTCACTGAGCCAGAAGGAAACCAAAGAGATGGCTGAGCCCGTCGTCGTCACCATCCCCCACAGGCTGACCAAGGAGGAGGCCGTCCGCCGCTTGAAGAAAGGATTCGGCGACGTGCGCTCGACCGTGGGCGAGAAGTTTGTGGTGTTGACCGACGATTGGGCAGGCGACCATCTCGACTTCCGCGCGAGCCTGCTCGGCCAGACCACCACCGGCACGGTCGATGTGGGCGAGCACAGCGTGCGGCTCGAAATCCAGCTTCCCTGGATGCTGGCCTTGCTCGCCAACAAGGCGAAGGCCATCGTGCAGAAGCAGGGTCAGCTGATGCTCGAGAAGCCGAGCAAGACACCAACGAAAACGACCTGATTTGTCAGGACTTGCGAGGATTTATCGGGAAATCTCGACGATTTCCGCTTCCGCGGCACCTGCCTCAACCACGTCGCCAACCTGCTTGCCCATGAGCGCCTGAGCCACCGGCGACACATAGGACAGCGTGCCTGCGGAAGGGTCGGCCTCGTCCTCTCCAACGATTCGGTAGGTCTGGCGCCGGCCGTCCTCGCGCAGGATGGTGACCGTTGACCCGAAATGCACCTCTTTTGCGTCTTTCGGCGGTTCCATGACCTGGGCGGTGGCCCGGCGGGAGGTCCAGTAGCGCAAGTCCCGGTTGGTCTTGGCGAGTCTTGCCCGGTCGTTCGCCTCTTGCGCCGCGGTGTGCTCGAGGTGCAGGCGCGCGAGCTCGGCCTCGATCATCTCAAGCCCCTTTGGGGTCACGAGATTGTGGGGCGAGACGGGCCGGTCCGGCAGATCGTCATAGACGTCGCCGGTTTCCGGCTCCTTGGTGAAGGCCTTGCTCATGGCGCCAATATATCATGGCAGAACCCTAGATTGTGGCGCGGGTTGCGGGCTGAATTGGTTGCCTCCCCGGTAACCCTCTCTTCCTAGGGGGCTCGGTCTTGACGACGCTTTCCTTTATCTCGACTGCTTCCCTTCTTGCGCACTGTGCTCGATGCCAGACGCAGAGTCGGCGCCTGCGCCATCACGGCAAAATGCCTTGACGTCGCGCTGCAACCAGTCGACGTTTTCGATCCCGCGAGGAGATAATTTCTTCATCACCGCCAGGATGCGAGTGCTAGAACGCAATCGGAGAGCGAGCGCATGAAATACATTATTGCAATCATCCAGCCGCACCGCCTTGACGCGGTGCGCGAAGCGCTCAGCGCCATCGGCGTGCAGGGCTTGACGGTGACCGAGGCGCGCGGCTTCGGCCGGCAGAAGGGGCAGACCGAGATTTATCGCGGGGCCGAATACACCATGCAATATGTGCCGAAGGCGAAGCTCGAAATAGCCGTCGACGATGGGCTTGCCGACCGGGTGGTCGAGACCATCGGCGAGGCGGCGCGCACGGGCCATATCGGCGATGGCAAGATATTCGTGCTCGACCTCGAAGGGGTCATGCGCGTGCGTACCGGCGAGATGGGAGCCGACGCGCTCTGACCCGAGGGAATCAACCTCGTGAATTTTCGCGCCCATTTCCGTCACCTTTTCGAGCAGCCGGAGAAGCAGGTCGCCGCCGCGACGGTGATGCGAAATTTCTCGATTTGGTTTTCGGACTTCTCCGCAATTTCGTTCTGGTCGGTCTGCTGCAATATTATTACGAAAAGACCAAGTACCTTCCTCTTCTATGTCCACCAATTAGCCCTGCACGTCGTCTTCCGCTATGTCGATCAATGGTACTTGAATATGTTCTTCATGGAAAGCAGGACGACCGCCCATCGGCTTAATGTTGCTGCAAATGTCCTGATTGGCATTTTGCTTTTCATGCTGATCAACAAAGCGACGAGCATCATGGTGGCCGAGTTTTCCCAGGCGCACTCCCGCTAGCCGCCTGATATCAGGCGGGCCGCGGTGCTGCCGCATCGGCGGCAAAGCGCAGATCCTTGACCAGACGATCGAACTCGCGCCGCTTGTCGCGGTCCTCGATCAGGCGCAGCAGGTAGGACGGGTGGACCGTGATCACCGCGCGGCGATGGTCGGGAAGCTCGATCAGGCGGCCGCGATTGGCATTGATGGTGACCACCTTGTGCATCACCGCCCGCGCCGCGGTCGCGCCCAAGGCCACCACGACGTTCGGCTGCACGATGGCGAGCTCGTTGTCGAGCCACCAGCGGCAGGCGTCGATCTCGCCGGTATCGGGCTTCTGGTGGATGCGCCGCTTGCCGCGCGGCTCGTTTTTGAAGTGCTTCACCGCGTTGGTGATGTAGACCGCGCTGCGTTCGATCCCCGCGCTTTCCAGCGCCCGGTCGAGCACCTTGCCGGCGGGCCCGACAAAGGGGCGGCCGGTGATATCCTCCTGATCGCCAGGCTGCTCGCCGACCAGCATGAGCGCGGCATCAGCCGGCCCTTCGCCGAACACCGTCTGGGTCGCATTCTTGTAGAGCGGACAACGCGTACAAGGGCTCGCCTCCTTGGCGAGCTGCTCAAGCGCGCGCTCAGGATCGTGGATGCGCTTCGCCTCGGCAAAGAGGGGGAGTCCGGCGTCACGCCAGTTCTGCGCCATGTATTGCCGCTCATGGATAGGGCTGCTCTTTGGGAGGAACATTCTGCGCGGGCCTGCGTTC
>DATDLA010000234.1:0-6712 GCA_036519535.1 Methyloceanibacter sp. | reverse complement strand
CGGTCCTTCGGTTTCTGCTTCTGTCGTTCGCTTCTATTCCGTCGGTACCGAACTAGAGCTGATCGACCACCAACACGGCTGGTTCCAAGTGCTAGACCCCGCCACAGCGCAGCGCGGTTGGATCTACGAGAAGTACTGTCTCCAGGCAATTCGCGGTCCTGGCCAGGGGATCGCCGACTTACAGGAGCCGCCAAAGCAAAAACTCGTTGACGCACGAAATTCCACCCCGCACGTGAGACGCGCAAAGAACTCAGGACCCGCACCGAGCAAAAAGACTCGACCGGTCATTGCAAGCGCTCCTCGCTACCGATACGAGACTGTGGCCAGTATACTGGACAGGGCCCTTCGACCCTAGTGAGGCGAGCCGAACATCCGTTGCAATAAGAAGCGCCTCCATTTGCTAGCTTTGCAGCCACGCCGGCTATGGAAGCGTACAGCGCCAAATGGGCGGATCTCAAGGCAGCCGCGAAGACCAAAGGACAGACTTGGCCGTGGCTGGCACGACTATTTCCAGCTCATGGCCAGGTGCATGTCGTCAAGCTGATTAGCGACCTCAGCGGCCCTGGGCGCCGAGGAACCGGTTGAACACCTCCTGAAAGCTGTCGAGTTGGCTCTGCTCGACGTCACGACCGGCTTCAAGTCGATCTCCGAAGACGGCCGCACCCGCACCGTTCATCAGCGCTTGCCTCGGCACCTGCACTTGGCCACCTGCGCCGCTCAGTATGTCGCGCAAGATCTGCCCAAGAATGTCTCCTCCCGGCGCTTGTTGTGGTTGGCCACCGCCGGCGGGACCGGTTTGTCGTAGCGATTTTACTTAGGGAAAAAGGAGCAGGAATGTCACTGAAATCTACTGCATCACTGAGTGTTATCACCACCTTGAAGCCAAAACCTCGGATCGTTCCGCCGAATAGACAGTTTGCAAACCAAATTGCAAACCAACTCCGCGGCACAGAACGGCATTGGGCAGCAATCGCTCAATGTCGAAAGAAATACGAAACTACTATCTTGATCTCAGGCGCCGATATGAGCCGGAATACATCAGGCTCGTAGATCCGGGAAACTTCGGGCTGGGCGCACGACGGTACCCGACCATCCGACAGACGGGGTTCAGCAAAGCAAGTGTGTATCGTGGGCTTGGGTGATCCTGACCTCGGTACCTGCCAAGAATGCAATGGTCAGCTAATCGAAATCGACCATTACGGCAAGGATCAAAAAACGGGTTGGTTCCGGCGTGAGGACGATTTGTGCCGCAAAATTACATAACGTGGTTGCTGATTGGTTGCTGGAGATGTCGTCTCGATAACAAGGGCGTAAGCTAAGGGCAAAAATGCTGGTGCCCAGGGGCGGGATCGAACCACCGACACGCGGATTTTCAGTCCGCTGCTCTACCAACTGAGCTACCTGGGCCTTTTGGGGTATTTCCCCGGCGCCGCGGGCCAAGCCAAGGGGGAGGCCGCGGGCGAAGGCCTTGGCTTATAGGAAATCGGCCCTCACCTGTCGAGGGCTGCCGGCCGCCAAATCCTCAATCCTCCGCCTCGTCATCGCGCTGCGGTGCCACACGCTCGCCAGGCACCACGTAGCGGCCTCCAAGCCAGCGCGATAGGTCGATATCGACGCAATCCTTGCTGCAGAACGGGCGGTAGGTTTGCATGGCGGGCTTGCCGCAGATCGGGCATTTCGGAGCTTTCGCGCTTTTCGCCCGCTTTGGCTTCGCCCCCTCGGATCGGGCCTTTGGCGTCACTCGGTCTCGATCTCGGCGATGTTCGGCCAGAAATAGCTCACCGGATAGCCCTCGCCTTGCAAGAGCGTCACCACCTCGGTGAGGGGGAGGCCCACCACACTCGTGTAGGAGCCGACGAGCTTCACCACGAAACCTCCGGCGATGCCCTGAATGGCGTAGGCTCCCGCCTTCCCCTTCCATTCGCCGCTCGCGATATAGTCGCGGATCTCGGCGTCGGAGAAATTGCGAAAGCGGACGCGGGTCTCGACCACGCGCTCGCGCTTGCGGTCGTCAGGCGTGATCAGGCAGATCGCGCAGTAGACGCGGTGGTTGCGGCCGCGCAGGCGTTCCAGCGTCTCGGTCGCCCGGTTGCCCTCCTCGGGCTTGCCGAGAATGCGCCGCCCCACGGCGACCGTGGTGTCGGCGGCAAGAATGAAGGACTTGGCATAGTCAGGCTCGGCGCGCACCAGGAGTTTGGCGGCCTCCGCCTTGTCGCGGGCGAGCCGCTGCACCAGATGACGCGGCACCTCTCCTCGCGTCGGCGTCTCGTCGATGGTGGCGGGCCTCAGTGCATCAGGGATGATGCCAACCTGTTCGAGCAGAGCGAGCCTGCGCGGCGAGGCGGACGCAAGCACGAGCTTCGGCCGGTGGCCGCTCGCTTTCGAGGCGCGCGAGCTCGGCGTGAGCCTGCTCTTGGCGGGGCCGGCGCTCTCGGCAGGCTCGGGGCTTCCGCCCACGAGCCTATTTGAAGCGGTACGTAATCCGTCCCTTAGTGAGATCATAGGGCGTCATCTCGACCAGAACCTTGTCGCCGGCAAGCACCCTGATCCGGTTCTTGCGCATCCGTCCCGCCGTATGGGCGATGATCTCGTGATCGTTCTCGAGTTTCACCCTGAAGGTGGCGTTGGGGAGCAGCTCGGTCACTACCCCCGGAAATTCCAGCATTTCTTCCTTCGCCATAAGGCCTCTTTCGGCGTTCCGCAGATTGGGGCGGAGAATGGTCGGCGGACGCGGCAAAATCAAGGAGGATTACTGATGGTCTCGCCGGGCTGTCCCCGCGGCCACCCTGCCCCGTTCTCTCCCCGTTCATCGGCGGTTCAGCTCGCGCCGTTTAGGGTCTAATCTTGTCATTCGGTCTAGCAGAGCTAACCACGCCGGAGGTGGACGCCATGCGCTTCTTAAGGTCGACTTTAGCGATAGCGGCAGTGGCCGCATTCGGGATCTCCGGTCTCGTTCTCCCTCCGGCGGCAATGGCGCAAGACGTGAAGAGCGCCGATGTCATCGTCAAGGGGTTGGCCCCGGTCAAGACCCGCGGGTTCGATCCGCAAGCGCCTGAGCGCGAGGCCAAGCAGAAGGAGCTCAATGCCAAGCTGCGCGAGTTCAAGACCACTCGGCAGATCACGGTCGAAGCACGCGACGAGGTGGCGAAGCTCGTCGAGGAGTCGAAGGCGCCGAATGTCGATGTCCAGATCCTCTTCGCCTTCGATTCCGCCGAGATCCTTCCCGAGGCGCGGCCGAGCCTGGATGAGCTCGGCAAGGCCCTGAGCGACCCCAAGCTCGCGGACGGCTCCTTCCTCATCGCCGGATATACCGACGCCAAGGGTAGCGACGCCTACAATCTCGCGCTGTCGCAGCGGCGCGCCGAGTCGGTCAAGGCGTTCCTGGTCACGACCTACCACGTCAATCCAGACCATCTTTCGGTGATCGGTTTCGGCGAGGAGCAGCTCAAGAACAAGGACGATCCGCTCGCCGACGAAAACCGGCGCGTGCAAATCGTCAACACGGGAAGCGCCACTGTGGCGGAAGGCAAGCCCACGCCCGCGCCTGAGCCGGCAGCGGCCCCGCCGCCCGCAGCGGCCCCGACGCCGGAAGCAGCTCCGCCGGCCGAAGCAGCTCCTCCAGCCGAGGCAGCCCCTCCCCCTCAGTAAGCTCACACGCCTGGTGCCGCGGCGATGGGGAAACGCTGCTTGATGCGGCGGAACAGCCCGTCACGCGCCGCGCGGTAGGCTGACAAGATCTGCTCGCGGTTGCCGCTCGTCATGGTGGGATCCGGGGTCGGCCAATATTCCACGTCGATGGCGAAGGTGCCGGCGAGCACAAGAGCCTTGTGATGCGCTTCCGGCGACAGCGTCACGATCAGGTCGAAGGAGGTGGCGTGCAGGTCGGCAAGCGCGGTCGGACGATGGCCGGACAGGTCAATGCCGAGCTCCTCCATGGCGGCGATAGCGAAGAGGTCGGGTTCGCCCGCGCGCACGCCGGCCGAGTCGACATAGATGCGATTGCCGGCGAGATGCTTGAGGATCGCGGCGGCCATCGGCGAACGCACGGCGTTGCGGCTGCAGGCGAAGAGGACCGCGCCCGGCAGGTCGGCTTCTCCGGGCCCCAAGGCATCATCCCTTCCAATGCAGGGCGCAGATCAGGGTGAACAGGCGTCTCGCGGTGGCGATGTCGATCAGGACCTTGCCCTTGAGCCGCTCCATCAGCAGGCGGCTCCCTTCGTCGTGCAAGCCCCGCCGTCCCATGTCGATCGCCTCGATGCGGGAGGGCGACTGAGTCTTGATCGCCTGGTAGTAGCTCTCGCACATCAGGAAGTAGTCCTTCACCAGGCGGCGAAAGGGCGAGAGCGAGAGCATCACATGCACGATGGGGCTACGGTTCTCGTCGCCGACGGTGAACACCAGGCGATTGTCGGCGAGCGACAGATGCAGCGTGTAGGGGCCGCCGTCATGGTTCTCGAGCGCGAAGGAGTTGCGCTCGAGCAGATCGAAGATGGCGACCTCGCGCTCGTGCTCGACATCGGTGGAGTTGCGGCCGATCGATCCTGTATCCAGCGTCACCTCGACGAGCCGCGCCTGCTCGGGTGAAAGCTCCTGCTGCTGCTCCTCCGTCATCGCGCTAGTCCCGCAGGTTCAACCTGATCGCGACTGATCGGCGGTGGGCTTCGAGCCCTTCGGCGCGCGCCAAGGTCATGGCGGCAGGCCCGAGCGCGCTAAGGCTGTCGGCATCGAGCTTGAGGATCGAGGTGCGCTTCATGAAGTCGAGCACGCCGAGGCCGGACGCGAAGCGGGCGCTCCGCGCCGTGGGGAGAACGTGGTTCGGCCCCGCCACATAGTCGCCGATGACCTCAGGGGTATAGCGGCCGAGAAAGATGGCGCCGGCGTTGCGGATCTCAGCCGACAATGACTCAGGATCGGCGGTAGCGATTTCGAGATGCTCTGGCGCCAAGCGATCGGCGAGCGCCGGCGCCTCCCCGAGGCTCTCGACCACGATGACGGCGCCGAAGCTCTCCCAGCTCGCCCCCGCCACGCTCGCGCGCGGGAGCGTCGCGAGCTGAGCTTCGACGGCGGCCGCGACGGCGCGGCCGAAGTCAGCATTGTCGGTGATCAGGATCGATTGCGCCGCTGTGTCGTGCTCAGCCTGGGCGAGGAGATCGGCGGCGATCCAGGCGGGATCGTTGTCCTTGTCGGCGATGACCACCACCTCTGAGGGGCCTGCGATCATGTCGATGCCGACCTGGCCGAACACCTGGCGCTTGGCGGCCGCCACATAGGCGTTGCCGGGTCCCACGATCTTGACCACCGGGGCAATCGTCTCGGTGCCATAGGCAAGCGCCGCGATCGCCTGGGCCCCGCCGATGCGATAGATCTCATCCACGCCGGCAAGCGCAGCCGCCACGAGCACCAGAGGATTGAGCTTCCCGTCAGGCGCCGGGACCACCATGACGATGCGCTCGACCTCCGCCACCTTGGCGGGAATCGCATTCATCAACACCGAGCTCGGATAGCTTGCCGTTCCCCCCGGCACATAAAGCCCCGCCGACTGGACCGGCGTCCAGCGGAAGCCGAGCACCACGCCCTGATCGTCGACATAGCAGTCGCTGACCGGCACTTGGCGGCAGTGATGGTTGAGAATGCGGTCGCGGGCAAGATCGAGCGCGGCAAGGGTCTTGGCGTCGACGCCGGCCTGCGCTTCGGCGATCTCGGCAGGGCTCACGCGCATGCCGATCTTGCGCAAGTCGACGCGGTCATAGCGCAAGGTCAGATCGATCAGTGCTGCGTCCTTGTCGCGGCGCACGAGGTCGATGATCGCGGCGACCGCTTCATTGACGTCGGCGGACGATTCCCGCTTGGCCGCGAGAAGCGCGCCGAAGCGGGTCTCGAAGTCCGCCGCCCTCTGCTCGAGCCACAAGGCCATGGTGTGGGGGAGGCCTGAAGATCAGGAGTCCGCCCCGGGCTCTGCGCCCGGGTGCTGCGGTTTGGAGCGGGCGCGCCAGGCGGGCCCGAGATCGGTGAGTTCCGCCTCGATGCATTCGACGTGGAGGCGGATCGAGGCGTCGCCGGAAAAGGTGAGGGTCACATAGCCGCTCGGGTGATCGCTCGCTTCGAAACGGACGGCAAGCAGCGACAGCACCCGGTCGGAGGCCGAGGGCTTCAGCGACTTGATCTGCGCACCGAGCACGCGGTCGAAGCGTAGCGCCGTGCGCCGCCGCTCATTGGCGTCGTTGGCAGCGGTCTTCGTCGCCTTTTCCCAGTTGAAGCGGTTGAGAATGGCGGCGAAGCGCCGTTGCGAGGGGACATAGGCCAAGTCCCCGACCCGCACCACCGCATCCTGCAGGTGCGACGACACGATCTCGAGATCCTGTTCATCGAGCGCAATCAGCTTAAGTTGGGTGTCGGCCATCGGGGCATCCCGGCTAGGACCGTACCGCCTCCAGCGAGGCGGAAATGCGGTCTCTTCGTCATTCGTCGGCGCTAGGGCCTAGCATGCTAGCGGACGAGGCGAAACCGGCAAAGTGCGGAAAGCAGGTCTAGCTCGAAAGCCGTTCGATATGGGCGCCGCACTGCCGCAGCTTCTCCTCGATGCGCTCGAAGCCGCGGTCGAGATGATAGACGCGGCCGATCATGGTTTCGCCCTGGGCGGCGAGGCCGGCGATGATCAGGGACACCGAAGCGCGCAAATCCGTGGCCATGACTTGCGCACCGGCAAGACCCT
>DATDLA010000233.1:0-2531 GCA_036519535.1 Methyloceanibacter sp. | reverse complement strand
TGTTGCGGCCGCTGCCGCTGCGTGCGGCCGAGCGCACAAAATTCGGAAGATTGCTCCACGATCCGCCGCGAATGACGTACTTGTCGCAAGCCTCCTCCGTCCACGCGCTCCCGTCGCGCGGCGCGCCCATGTAGTTGGGGTGCCAGCAATCGGCGGTCCATTGCCAGGCGTTGCCAAGCATCCCGTAGAGGCCGAAGGCGTTGGGCGCGAAGCTGTCAACGTCGGCGAACAGCCGATTGTCCCACTTGCTGCCGCAGCCATTGCAATTGGCTTTGCCGGCGCCGATGTCATTGCCCCACCAGCGCGCCGTCGTCGTGCCTGCGCGCGCGGCGTACTCCCACTCGGCTTCCGCCGGCAGACGATAGGCGCCCTTTGCATGATCGAGGGTCGGGTGGGCGATGCGGACCTTGTCGTTCAGCCAGGCGATATATTTTTCCGCGTCGTGCCAGTCCAAGCACACCGCCGGCCAACGCAGCGGCTCTCCATTGAGCGGCGAATAGGCCACGCCATGCCCCGGAGACTTCCACTTCATGTCCAGGATGGTGCTGCAGGGGCGAGGCTGGTAACCGGTCTCCTTGAGAAAGGTGAGAAACTGCTCGCTGGTGACGTCATATTTGCCGAGGGCAAAGGCTTTGATCGCGACCTCATGCTGCGGACCCTCCGAATCAAAACGCCCGCTCTCGGTTGGCGGGCTTCCCATCACGAAGGTCCCGGCGGGGATGCCGACCATGACCGGGCATTCCGGACATTCCTGAAATTCTCGCTCCTTGCGATCTTCAGCGAGGCTCGTGGCGGACCAGCCAACCGCAAGAAGGCCGATCGCTATGGCTGGAAACGCCCTTCGCCGCATGGGATCAAGCGCCACCAGCCGGAAACCAGATCTTCTGGCTTCCGGCTTCTGATTTCTGGCTTCCGACTTTAAGACGACAGCGCCTGCGACATGGTCTCGATATTGTTGCGGAACATGTCGAGATAGGTCCCGGCCGGGCCGTCAGGCGGCGACAGCGCGTCGGAAAAGAGAGTGCCGCCGATCTTGGCGCTGGTCTCCTTGGACATCTGGTCGAGCAGCCTAGAGTCGGTCACGTTCTCCAGGAACACCGCCGGGATCTTCTCAGCCTTGATCTGGCGGATGATCTTGGCCACGTCCTTGGCCGAAGCCTCGCTTTCTGTGCTGACTCCCTCCGGCGCGATGAACTCCATGCCGTAGGCTGCGCCGAAATAGCCGAAGGCGTCATGCGTGGTGATGATCTTGCGGTGCGAGGGCGGGATCTTGGCGACCGCCTCTTTCACCGTCGTCTCCATGGCGGCAATGCCGTCTAGGAATTTCTGCGCGTTGGCCTCATAGGTGGCGTTGCCGTCAGGATCGGCGGCGATCAAAGCGTCGCGGATATTGGCCACGTAGATCTTGCCGTTGGCGAGGCTTTGCCAGGCGTGCGGATCGGTGATCGTCTTCTCGTCCTCGACCATCTTGCGCGGCGCCACGCCTTTGCTTGCGGTCACCACGGTTCCTTTGAAGCCCGACGACTTCTCGAGCCGCGTCATCCAGCCCTCAAGGCCGAGGCCGTTGATGAACAGTATCTTCGATTCGGACAGCTCCTTGGCATCGGCGGGCGTCGGCTCGTAGACGTGAGCGTCGCCGTTCGGTCCGACGAAGGTGAAGACCTCGACGCGGTCGCCGCCGACCTCTTTCACCATGTCGCCAAGAACGCTGAACGAGGCCGAGACCTTCATTGGGTCGGCGGCGTGCACTCCGGCTGAGGCGCCGAGCATGGCGGCAAAGGCTGTCGCGGCAACGAAAAACGAACGTCGGTTCATGGCGAACTCCTTCCTTTCAAATCAAGCTTCCAGATGTTTGCGCGGCATGAGCTGCCACAGGAGGCCGCCCTGCACGCCGATGAGCATGGAGATGAGGTAGCCGGCGCCGCTGGTGAGAATGATCGCCGGGCCGGTGGGCAGGTTTAAGTAATAGGAGAGCAGCAACCCGATGAAACTTGCCGTAAAGGCCGCACCAACCGCGACGATAATCATGTTCGAGATGTCTTGCGCCCAGAAGCGCGCGGTGATCGCGGGCAAGAGCATGATGCCAACCACCATCAGCGTGCCGAGAGCCTGGAAGCCGCCGACCAGGTTCATCACCACGAGCACGAGGAAGAGGAAGTGGGTGGGAGAGCTCCATGGACTGACCGAGGCCAAGAAGCTCGGATCGAAGCATTCGAGCACGAGCGGCCGGTAGATGACGGCGAGCGTCGCCATGGTGAGGGTGGCAATCGCGGCGATCAGGATCAACGCGGTATCGTCAAGCGCGAGCACCGTGCCGAACAGCACGTGCAGGAGGTCGATGCTGCTGCCTTTCACCGACACGATCAGCACGCCAAGCGCAAGCGAGACGAGATAGAAGGCGGCGAGGCTCGCATCCTCGCGCAGGATGGTGGAGCGGGTGACGAGACCGGCGAGCAGAACCACCGCAATACCGGCGATAAAACCGCCAAGGCTCATCGCCGGCACCGAGAGGCCGGCGACGAGGAAGCCTA
>DATDLA010000232.1:0-4419 GCA_036519535.1 Methyloceanibacter sp. | reverse complement strand
TATTCGTAATATTCGACGCGTCTACGCAGCAGCGCGTTCAGATTGATCACTCGGACACTCCCCGGGCGGGGCTGCAATCTGTCAGCGTCGCGGCCGGGCGAATGCCGGCGCGGCTATTTGAACTCGACCTTGAGCACCTTGTAGGACTTGCCGCCGCCCGGAGTCGACACCTCGACGATGGTGTTCTTGCGCTTGCCGAGCAACGCGCGGGCAAGCGGCGAGGTGATCGAGATCTTGCCCTTCTTCACGTCGGCCTCGACCTCGCCAACGACCCGGTACTTCACCTTTTCGTCGGTATCCTCGTCGATCAGGGTGACGGTCGCCCCGAACATCACCTGGTCGCCCTTGAGCCTGGAGACGTCGATAATGTCGGCCCTGGAGAGCTTGTCCTCGAGGTCGGCCATGCGCGCCTCGGTGATGCCTTGCTGCTCCTTGGCCGCGTGGTATTCGGCGTTCTCGGAAAGGTCTCCATGCGTGCGCGCATCGGTGATTGCCTTGATGATGCGCGGACGCTCCACGGTCTTGAGATGCTTGATCTCAGCCTCGAGCGCTGCATAGCCTTCCGCGGTCATCGGCACCTTGTCCATCATCAGCTCAAAACTCCTCTGGGCCCAGCCGGATACTGTCCAGGAATTGCCCAGTCTAAGTCAAGATTCGGGTAAATCGCCTGCTAAGCGAGAGGTTAAGCCGATTTCAGGCCCGCATAGCTTTGCAGGGGCGCTACGGTGAGGTTGCCGGCCCGCAGGGCCTTGATCGCCTCGGTGACGGCAAGAGCGCCAGCCACGGTTGTATAATAGGGGATGTGGTAGAGCAAGGCCGAGCGCCTGATGGAGAAGGAATCGGCGAGCGCCTTCGCCCCTTCCGTGGTGTTGAACACGATGTCGACCTCGCCATTGGTGATGGCGTCGACGATATGCGGGCGACCCTCCAAGACTTTGTTAACCTTTTCGCATTCGATGCCGTGAGCGTCGAGGTGGCGCTTGGTGCCCCGCGTGGCGATGATGCGGAAGCCCATGGCGGCAAGCTCGCGGATCGGCGGCACGATCTTGTCCTTGTCAGAGTCCTTGACCGACACGAACACCGTGCCGGTGAGCGGCAGCTTGGAACCGCCGCCGAGCTGGCTCTTGGCAAAGGCGATGGCGTAGTCGCGATCGATGCCCATCACCTCGCCGGTCGAGCGCATCTCGGGTCCGAGCACGGTATCGACGCCGGGGAAGCGGGCAAACGGGAACACCGCTTCCTTCACCGCGATATGGTCGAGCCGCGGACGCCGCAAGCCGAACGAGGCTAGCGGCTTCCCCGCCATCACCTGGGCGGCGATGCCGGCGATGGGAAGGCCGATCACCTTGGCGACGAAGGGCACCGTGCGGGAGGCCCGCGGGTTCACCTCGAGCACGTAGATCTCGTCGTTCTGAATGGCAAACTGCACATTCATCAGCCCGACCACGTTGAGCGCGCGGGCAAGCTTTATGGTCTGCCGCTCGAGCTCGTCCACGATGTTGGGCTTCAGCGAGTGCGGCGGCAGCGAGCAGGCCGAGTCGCCGGAATGCACGCCGGCCTCCTCGATATGCTCCATCACCCCGCAGATGAAGACGTCGGTCCCGTCGGCGATGGCGTCGACATCGACTTCGATCGCGTCGCGGAGATAAGTGTCGATCAGCACCGGGCTCTTGCCTGAGACCACCACGGCCTCGGAGATGTAGCGGGCAAGCTGCGCATCGTCATGCACGATCTCCATGGCCCTGCCGCCGAGCACATAGGACGGGCGAATGACCAGCGGGAAGCCGAGCGTGCCGGCGATGGCGATGGCTTCACTCGGCGAGCGGGCGATGCCGCTTTTCGGCTGGCGCAAGCCAAGCCGATCGATCAGCGCCTTGAACCTGTCGCGGTCTTCGGCCAAGTCGATGGCGTCGGGCGAGGTGCCGAGGATCGGCACCTTTGCCGCCTCGAGCGCCTGGGCAAGCTTCAGCGGCGTTTGGCCGCCGAACTGCACGATGACGCCCCTCACTTTGCCGTTGGTCTCCTCCGCGCGCACGATCTCGAGCACGTCCTCTTCGGTGAGCGGCTCGAAATAGAGGCGGTCGGAGGTGTCGTAATCGGTCGACACCGTCTCCGGATTGCAATTGACCATGATGGTCTCGTAGCCCGCGCCGGACAGCGAGAAGGCGGCGTGGCAGCAGCAATAGTCGAACTCGATGCCCTGGCCGATGCGGTTCGGACCGCCGCCGAGGATGATGATCTTCTCGGCATCGGACGGCCGCGCCTCGCATTGCGGCGAGCCGGCGAAGTCCGACTCGTAGGTCGAGTACATATAGGCGGTGGGTGAGGCGAACTCTGCCGCGCAGGTGTCGATGCGCTTGTAGACCGGGTGGATGTCGAGCGCCCGGC
The DNA here is from genome assembly GCA_036519535.1 of Methyloceanibacter sp. Classification (GTDB taxonomy): domain Bacteria; phylum Pseudomonadota; class Alphaproteobacteria; order Rhizobiales; family Methyloligellaceae; genus Methyloceanibacter. The sequence goes on along the minus strand of DATDLA010000232.1, from coordinate 2,031 downwards.
GTTTCGCTGCAACCTCGCTTGGCTCAAGCGCGGCAAGCGTCGCCAGCCGCTCGTCGGAGAAGCCAAAGGCCTTCAGCATGCGGAACTGCGCGGCGCTCGGCGGCAGACCGTGCTCGCGCACGCGCGCCTCCATGTCGATAATGTCCTTGATCTGGCGGACGAACCACGGGTCGATCTTGCACGCCTCGTAAATCTGCTCCTCGTCGAAGCCGAGCCTCAGCGCCTGCGCCACTTTGAGGATGCGGTCGGGGGAGGGGGTGCCGAGCCCGGCGCGGATCGCGTTCTTGTCGTCGCCCTCGCCGAGGCCTTGAAACGTGATGTCGTCGAGCCCGGTGAGCCCCGTCTCCATCGAGCGCAGCGCCTTCTGCAGCGATTCAGGGAAGGTGCGGCCGATGGCCATGGCCTCGCCGACCGACTTCATCGAGGTGGTGAGCACGGGCTTGGCCCCCGGAAACTTCTCGAAGGCGAAGCGCGGGATCTTGGTCACCACATAATCGATGGTGGGCTCGAAGGAGGCAGGCGTCGCGCCTCCGGTGATGTCGTTGGCAAGCTCGTCGAGCGTGTAGCCGACGGCGAGCTTGGCCGCGATCTTGGCGATGGGAAAGCCGGTGGCCTTGGAGGCGAGCGCGGAAGAGCGCGACACGCGCGGGTTCATCTCGATGATGATGAGGCGCCCGTCCGCGGGGTTCACCGCGAATTGCACATTCGATCCGCCGGTCTCCACCCCGATCTCGCGCAACACCGCGATCGAGGCGTTGCGCATGATCTGATATTCCTTGTCGGTGAGCGTGAGCGCCGGCGCCACGGTGATCGAGTCGCCGGTGTGCACGCCCATGGGATCGATGTTTTCGATCGAGCAGACGATGATGCAGTTGTCGTCCTTATCGCGGACGACCTCCATCTCGTATTCCTTCCAGCCGAGCACCGATTCCTCGATCAGCACCTCACAGGTGGGCGAGGCGTCGAGCCCGCGCTCCACGATCTCCAGGAACTCCTCGCGGTTATAGGCGACGCCGCCTCCGGTGCCGCCAAGGGTGAAGGAGGGGCGGATGATGGCGGGAAGGCCGATATCCGACAGCGCCTCGAGCGCCTCGATCAGGCCCTTCTCCACATAGCGCCGCCGCCGGGCTCCTTCGCCTTGCGCCCAGGAATGCTCGAACGAGGCGAGCGCCGCAGCCCGCTCGTCGGGGTCGCCGATCGTGTCGGTGATGCGCTTGATCTCGGTCTTGTATTTCTTGCGGTCGGCGCGTTTCAGCGTGGCGGCGTCGGCGAGCCGCGAGCGCGGCGTCTCAAGCCCGATCTTGGTCATCGCCTCGCGGAACAGCTCGCGGTCCTCGGCCTTGTCGATGACCTCGGCGCGGGCGCCGATCATCTCCACACCGTATTTGTCGAGCACGCCGGAGCGCTCCAGGCTGAGCGCGGTATTGAGCGCCGTCTGGCCGCCCATGGTGGGCAGAAGCGCATCGGGGCGCTCCTTCTCGATGACCTTGGTGACGAAGTCAGGCGTGATCGGCTCGACGTAGGTGGCGTCGGCAACGTCAGGGTCGGTCATGATCGTGGCCGGGTTGGAGTTCACCAGCACGATCCGATAACCCTCTTCTTTCAAGGCCTTGCAGGCTTGCGTGCCGGAATAGTCGAACTCGCAGGCCTGGCCGATGACGATCGGGCCGGCTCCGATGATCAGGATCGACTTTATGTCTGTGCGCTTGGGCATTGCTATTGCGCTAGCCTTTGCCCTTGTTCGCTTCCATCAGCGCGACGAAGCGGGTGAAGAGATAGTGGCTGTCCTGCGGGCCCGGCGACGCCTCGGGGTGGTACTGCACCGAGAACACAGGCTTGCCCTTCACCTTCAGCCCGCAATTCGAGCCGTCGAACAACGAGATGTGAGTCTCCTCGACATTGTCGGGGAGACTCTCGCGGTCGACGGCGAAGCCGTGATTCATCGACGTGATCTCGACCTTGCCCGTGGTGAAGTCCTTCACCGGATGGTTCGCGCCGTGATGCCCCTGATGCATCTTGCGCGTGGTGCCG
>DATDLA010000231.1:0-5087 GCA_036519535.1 Methyloceanibacter sp. | reverse complement strand
AGCGAGAGATAGGCGAAGAAGCGCGGGCGCCCGTCGTCATCTGCCATGTAGCCGATGGAGTAGAGGTGCACGAGGCCCACGGTCGCCGCGAAGAATGCCGTCGTCGCGCCAACGAGCGTGACAAAGGCGGAGGCGTTCGGTGCAAGTTCGAACAACGGCGAAAGCCGCGCCACCATGAACACGCCAGCGGTCACCATGGTGGCGGCGTGGATTAACGCCGAAACTGGCGTTGGCCCTTCCATCGCGTCAGGCAGCCAAGTGTGGAGCAGGAACTGCGCCGACTTGCCCATGGCGCCCATGAACAGCAAGAGGCAGATCAGGATGAGCACATCCACCTGCATGCCTAAGAATTCCATGGTCTTGCCGACCTGGCCAGGAGCGGAGGCGAAGATCGTGTCGTACTGAACGGTGTTGAAAACGGTGAAGGTGGCGAAGATGCCGAGGGCAAAGCCGAAATCGCCGACGCGGTTGACGATGAAGGCCTTGATAGCGGCGGCGTTAGCCGAGGACCGGTGGTACCAGAAGCCGATGAGGAGGTAGCTCATCAGACCGACACCCTCCCAGCCGAAGAACAGCTGCACGAGGTTGTCGGCGGTCACGAGCGCCAGCATGGCGAAGGTGAACAGCGAGAGATAGGCGAAGAAGCGCGGGCGCCCGTCGTCATCTGCCATGTAGCCGATGGAGTAGAGGTGCACGAGGCCTGAGACCGTGGTCACCACCACCAGCATCACTGCGGTGAGCGTGTCGATGCGGAGCGCCCAGGAGGTTTGCAGCTCGCCTGAATCGATGAAGCGGAAGAGCTCGATGCGCGCCTCATGGCCTTCCATGCCCACCTGGTAGAGCGCGAACCAGGAGAGAGGCATGGTGACCAGCACGAGGCTCGTGGTGATCACTTCGCTCGCGCGGGCGCCGATCAGCCTGCCGAAGAAGCCGGCAATGATCGCTCCGATCAGCGGGAGAAAGACGATGGCTTGATACATCGGCGCGCGGCTAACCTTTCAAAAGGTCGATTTCGGCGACATCGATAGTGCCGCGGTTGCGGAAATAGACGACAACGAGCGCCAAGCCGATGGCGGCTTCGGCTGCCGCGACGGTCAACACGATGAGGGCGAAGACCTGGCCCACGAGGTCGTTGTGAAAGGCGGAAAAGGCGACCAGATTGAGGTTCACCGCAAGCAGCATCAGCTCGACGCTCATCAAGATGACGATCACGTTCTTGCGGTTGAGGAAGATGCCCAAAATGCCGAGCGTAAACAGGATGGCGGCGACGGTGAGATAGTGGGAGAGGCTTATGGTCATGAAAGCCCCCTCCCCGTCTCCACCTCGACCACCTCGACGGCGCGCTCGCGGGTGCGCCCGACCTGACGGGCGACGGACTGACGCTTCACGTCGCGCTTATGCTGCAAAGTGAGCACGATGGCGCCGATCATGGCGACGAGCAGGATCAGACCGGCAGCTTCGAACAGGTAGACGTATTTGGTGTAGAGGATCTGCCCGAGCGCCATGGTGTTGCTCATTTGCGAGACCGGCGGCGTTGGCGCTTGCGCGGCGATTTCCGGTGCCGTCACCCAGGCCACGAGAATCAGGATCAGCTCGACGAGAAGCAGGATGCCGATGGTGGCGCCGACCGGCAGATATTTGAGGAAGCCTGCCCTGAGCACGGCAAAGTCCACATCGAGCATCATCACCACGAACAGGAAGAGCACGAGCACCGCGCCGACATAGACCACGACCAGGATCATGGCGAGGAACTCGGCGCCGAGCTCGACGAACAGCCCTGCTGCGTTGAAAAAGGCGAGGATGAGGAAGAGCACGGCATGCACAGGGTTCTTCACCGCGATCACCATGAAGGCGGACGCCACGCACATCCCGGCGAACAGATAGAAGAACAGGGCGCTCAGGAGCATCAGGCCGCCAAGCCCCTCACCGATACGGCGCGTCGAGCGCCAGATTCTTGGCGATCTCGCGCTCCCAGCGGTCGCCGTTGGCGAGCAACCGGTCCTTGTCGTAGTAAAGCTCCTCGCGCGTCTCGGTGGCGAACTCGAAATTCGGCCCCTCCACGATGGCATCGACCGGGCAGGCCTCCTGGCAGAAGCCGCAATAGATGCACTTCACCATGTCGATGTCGTAGCGGGTGGTGCGGCGCGTGCCGTCGTTGCGGCTGGGTCCTGCCTCGATGGTGATGGCCTGCGCCGGGCAGCTGGCTTCGCACAGCTTGCAGGCGATGCAGCGCTCCTCGCCGTTCGGGTAGCGGCGCAGCGCATGCTCGCCGCGGAATCGCGGCGAGATCGGCCCGCGCTCGAAGGGGTAGTTGATGGTTGCCTTGGGCCGCGCGAAATATTTCATGGCGAGCCAGAAGGCCGAGACGAACTCGGTCAGCAACAGGGCTTTGGCGGTGCCGGCAAAGCGCTTCACGGATAGTCTCCTCTCATGCCCCTTGCTGCCAAAGCTGCAGTGCGGCCGCTACGATCACGACCATGGCGAGCGACAATGGCAGGAAGACCTTCCACCCGAGCCGCATCAGCTGGTCGTAGCGGTAACGGGGCACCATGGCTTTGACCATGGCGATCAGGAAGAACAGGAAGCAGACCTTCCCGACAAACCATAGCACACCCGGAATCCAGGTGAAGGGCGGGACCGGAAAGAGCGGCAGCCAGCCGCCCAGGAACAGCACCGTGCCGAGCCCGCACATCAGCACGATGGCAACGTATTCCCCCAACATGAACAGCATGTAGGGGGTCGAGGAATATTCGACCATGAAGCCCGCCACGAGCTCGGACTCGGCCTCGAGCAGATCGAAGGGCGGCCGATTGGTCTCGGCCAACGCCGAGACGAAGAACACCACGAACATCGGAAAGAGCGGCAGCCAGTACCAGCCGAAAATCCCGAAGGCGCTGTCTTGCGCCTTCACGATGTCGTTGAGATTGAGCGAGCCGGCGCAGAGCAGCACGGTGATGATGACGAAGCCGATCGAGACTTCGTAGGAGACCATCTGCGCCGCCGAGCGGAGCGCCGCGAGGAACGCGTATTTGGAGTTGGAGGCCCAGCCGGCCATGATCACGCCGTAGACCTGCAAGGACGAGATGGCGAAGATGTAGAGAATGCCGACATTGATGTCGGCGACGGCCCAGCCATCGGCAACCGGAATGACCGCCCAGGCGGACAGTGCCAAGCCGGCGGTGACGATGGGGGCGAGCAGGAAGATGCCCTTATTGGCGCCGGCCGGGACGATCGGCTCCTTGAACACGAATTTCAGCAAATCGGCGAAGGATTGCAGCAGGCCGAAAGGCCCGACCACATTCGGTCCGCGCCGCATCTGCACGGCCGCCCACACTTTGCGGTCGGCATAGAGCAGGAAGGCGACGGCGATCAGCAAAATGACAAGCAGCAGCAGGCTCTGCCCGATGATGAGGGCGATGGGAAGTCCATAGCTCGACCAGAACTCAGCCATGGGTGCCGGTCGCCCCTTCTGCGCCAGCTTCATGCATCGCGCTCAAGCTCGCCATGATCTCAGACGCCCGTGCAATCGGGTTGGTCAGATAGAAATCGGTGATAGCCTCGCCGAAGCGATCTCTGCCGGTCTTGCCGCAGTCTTGTGCCGCCAGCCGCTCGATCGCGGCGCTGTCGGCCGGAGTGATTTGATCGATCAGCGCGAGATGCGGACAGGCGGCGAAGAGTTTGGCGCGGAGCTCGGCGACGGAGTTGAACGGCAAAGCCTGGCCGAGCACCCCTGACAACGCCCGGACGATCTTCCAGTCTTCGCGTGCGTCTCCCGGCGGGAAGACGGCGTGGGCCGTCATCTGCGGGCGCCCTTCGGTGTTGACGTAAATTGCGTCCTTCTCGGTATAGGCGGCGCCGGGAAGGATGACATCGGCCCGGTGGGCGCCGCGGTCGCCATGGCTGCCCTGATAGATGATCAAGGCCTTGCCGAGCCGGTCCGTATCGATCTCGTCGGCGCCGAGCAGATAGACGACATCGATCTCGCCCTTCTCGGTGCCGTCGAGGATCGCTTCGACGTCCCTGCCGCCCTCTCCCGGCGCCAGGCCGAGGTCGAGGCCGGCGACGCGGGCTGCGGCGGTGTGCAGCACGCTGAACCCATTCCAGCCGATGTCGGGCTTCACGGCGCCCATAGCCATCGCAGCCTTGGCGGCGAGCGCGAGCACGGCGGCGCCGTCGGCGCGCGCGTGCGCCGCCTGGCCGATGATGACGAGCGGGCGTTCCGCTCCTTTCATCTTTTCGAGGAAGGGGTGCGATCCGCTTGCGAGTTTGGCGAGGAACTCAGGGCCGGCGCCGAGAGGCTCATAGGCGTAAGTGAGGTCGGCCTGCGTGCCGATGAGGCCGATTGCGAGGCGACCTTGCGTTTGACGGAAGCGCTTGAGGATGCGGGAATTGAGCACCGGCGCCTCGAGGCGCGGGTTGGTGCCGATCAAGAGAACGGCGTCGGCCCGCTCGATGCCTTCGACGGTCGCGTTGAACAGATAGGTAGCGCGGCCGAGCGCAGGATCGAGCTTTGCCCCGTCCTGCCGGCAATCGATATTGGGCGAGCCAAGCTGCCCGGCGAGCAGCTTCAGCGCGAACATCTCCTCCGCTGCGGCGAGATCGCCGGCGATTGCCGCAAAGCGCTTGCCGTCGAGGCCGCGCAGTCCCTCGGCGATGGCGCGGAAAGCCTCATCCCAAGTGACCGGCTCGAGCTTCCCGTTGCGCCTCAGGTAAGGCCGGTCGAGACGCTGCACGCGCAAGCCGTCCCAAACATGGCGCGTCTTGTCGGAGATCCATTCCTCGTTGATGGCGTCGTTCACCCGCGGCAGAAAGCGCAACACTTCGCGGCCGCGGCTGTCGACACGGATGTTGGAGCCGATCGCGTCCATCACGTCGATCGACTGGGTCTTGGTCAATTCCCAGGGCCTGGCGACAAAGGCGTAGGGCTTCGAGGTCAGCGCCCCCACCGGGCAAAGATCGACCACATTGCCGGAGAGCTCCGACATCATGCCGTGCTCCAGATACGTGGTGATCTCCATGTCCTCGCCGCGGCCGATGGCGCCAAGCTCTTCAACGCCCGCGACCTCGGTCATGAAGCGGATGCAGCG
>DATDLA010000230.1:0-3594 GCA_036519535.1 Methyloceanibacter sp. | reverse complement strand
GGCGGCCAATTCCTCATCGGCGTGATGAAGCCCGACGGCTCGGGCGAGCGCGTCCTGACCGAGGGATTCCACAACGAGGGGCCCACTTGGGCGCCGAATGGCAGGGTACTGATGTTCTTCCGGGAATCGCCCGGCGCCGCTGGTGGCCCGAGGCTCTTTTCCATCGACCTCACGGGCTATAACGAGCGCCTCGTTTCCACGCCGTCCTTCGGCTCCGATCCGGCCTGGTCGCCGCTGATCAACTAGCCGAAATTCATCTCGGAATCGGCCCGAAAAACGGCTCTCGTCTCGGCCTCAGTCTCGATGCGAAACGCCTGTTATCCTTATGTTAACTATACTTGATCAGGCTCCTTTCGCCTTGTAGCCTGACCAGGTGCTCGGGGTGAGATTCGGCGTGGCATTTTGGCACCAATAACCGACAAAACGGTCGCCGGACAGCAGTCCGTACTTGATCTGAAAGCGCCGCACCGGTACATGCAAAAACGGCACTTGCCGTTTAACCAAAGGAGAGAAGACCATGCAGGGTTTGAAGGGCGTTATCGTCGTCGCCACGATTGTGGCCGCCGCCGTTGCGCTGGGCGGCTGTTTCCATCACGAGAAGGCTGTAACGCAGGAGCCCCTGAAGCTCGGTTCAGCCGACGTCGTGGTCGAGCAGGTCGTTCGCGTCTAACGCACGCGAAACACAAGATTTGGGGCGGAGGGGGGATCATCTTCCGCAATTTGGATCTGGATGCCGGGATGCCGAAGCATAGCTGCGGCGCCCCAGGCATCCCTTCCATGTTATAACTCACCTACTCGACAGGGTGCGCTCTCGCGCTGGCCAAGCTCCTGACAAGTTCGGGGCATAGGGGTTCGTTAAGGGTTTACCCCTAACGATTCCTAAAATGCGGCTAGCGGGAGTAACCAAATTATGGGGTTGAGTGGTGGGGTTAGGCGCGCCTCCAGGATTGCAGGCGTTCTCGCCGTTGCCATCGTCCTAGCGGCGTGTGCGAAAAGTCAGTTGCCGCCTAAGGAATATGGGGTGGGTTCCGTCGGTGGCGCTGCGCCGGGGACAGCTCAGGATTTCACTTCCAATGTCGGGGACGTCGTCCATTTCGAGGTTGACAGCTCGTCACTGACCGGAGAGGGGCAAGGCATCCTGCAAAAGCAGGCGGTCTGGCTTAACCAATATCCGCAATACACGGTCACCATCGAAGGCCACGCCGACGAGCGGGGCACGCGCGAATACAACATCGCGCTGGGGGCCCGCCGGGCGACGGCGGTGAGAGGATACCTCGCCCAGCAGGGGGTGAGCGCAAGCCGCATCCGCACCATCTCCTATGGCAAGGAGCGGCCGATCGCGGTCTGTGACGACATCTCGTGCTGGTCGCAGAATCGCCGGGCGCAGACGGTGCTCAACAACGGGGCGATGGCGAGCTACTAGCCTTTTGGCCAATCACAGTTTGGCCCCAAAAGCGGAAGCAAATGAGCCATGTTGCGGGCGGCCATTGGCGGCTATAGTCCCCGCGACCGTGCGAAGCTTCTGACAAGGCTGATACCCGTGACCTCTTCGACTTTGATTGAGCGCAAGCGATCGCGCTTGGCGACCGTATTGGCGGAAGCGTCGCTTCTGCTTCTCCTTGGCGTGACCCCGGCTCTCGCCCAACAGGCCGTGCCCCAGGCTGAACCACAGCAAGCGCCCTCGGCCGAGGCCGCTGCGCCCGCCGCGCCGCCGGACCGGATCGGCCGGCTGGAACAGCAAATCGCCGATCTCCAAGCCATGGTGGCCGCGCTCGAGTCGCTCGTGAAGGCAAAGCCGGATGTGACGCTGCCGCAGGAAAGTGCCGGCGGCGATGCGGGCCAGAGTCTCGGCAATGCCGCGGGTCTCACTGCCAGGGTCGATTCGCTTGAGACGCAGATCGGCGCGCTCACGAGCCAGCTCGAGCTGATGACGCAGCAACTCGGCGCGCTCGAGGCGAAGCTTGGCGGGGCGGGAGCGCCGCAGCAGCTCGCGCCGCCGCAAGGCGACGAGGCGCTGCCGCCGCCTCAAGGCGACGATCCGTTGCCGGAGCTTCCCGGGCGGCAGGGCCGTGCTCCGGCTGATTCATCCGCCGCGCAAGGGCGAGGCGCGTAAGGCAGGTTGCCGATGGCGACGCCAATCTCCTTGGGCGAGGCGCGTGCAGCTTTCGCTCCGCTCATCAGCTTCCCCCGGCTTGCGCTTGCGGTGTCGGGCGGCGCGGACAGCATGGCGCTGCTCCACCTCATCGCGCGCTGGCGTGTCGAGGACGCACTCAAGCGAGAGGTCACGGTGTTGACGGTCGATCACGGGCTCCGTGCCGAATCGCACGAGGAAGCCGCGATGGTGGGGCGGATGGCTGCGAGCCTCGGCCTGCCACATGCCGTTCTCACCTGGACGCGCGAGGAGCGGCACAGCGGAGGCCTGCAAGAGCGGGCGCGGGCCGGGCGCTACGACCTCATGGCGGCCTATTGCCAGGCTCACGACATCCCGGCGCTCGTCACCGCGCATCATCTCGACGATCAGGCCGAGACGTTTCTCATGCGGCTCAAGCGCGGCAGCGGGCTCGACGGGCTTGCCGCCATCCCTCAGGAAAGCGTGTGGTCCGGCGTCGCCGTGCTGCGTCCGCTGCTCGACATTCCCAAAGCGCGGCTTGCCGTCACACTGACTGACGCCGGCATCCCCTGGGTGGAAGATCCGAGCAATCGCGATCAGCGATTCGAACGCGCGAGGATGCGCGCTTGCAGCGATGCGCTGGCAAAACTCGGATTGACGCCTGAGGCGCTCGCGCGCTCGGCTGAGCGGCTCCGGCGGGCGCGGGCGGCACTCGATCACGCCGCGGACGCGTTCCTCGCCGAGCATGGCGCCGTGAGCGAAGCCGGTTATTGCCTCATTGCACGCGACGCGCTCATCGCCGTGCCAGCGGAAATCGCTCTTCGCGTGCTTGCGCGGGCGGTCAACGCCGTGGGCGGGCACGAGACACCGCTGCGGCTTGCGAAGCTCGAGACGCTGCTTGCCAATCTCGTCGAGAGCCCGAAAGCGGCGCACACGCTCGGCGGTTGCCGTCTGCAGCCCGCCGGTGAACGCCTCGGCGTTTTTCGTGAGACGAGGGGGACTGGGCTTCCCACGCTGCGCCTCGCTCCCGGGGAACGCGCGCTGTGGGACAACCGCTTCAGAGTCGAGCTTGAGGCAAGCGCGAGCGCACCCGTCACCGTCGTCGCGCTCGGCGAGGCGCGCTGGCGCGACCTTCGTGCCTCCACCTCTTGGCTCACGGCGCTGCCGCGCTTCGCCGGCGCCACGCTTCCGGCGTGCCTTGCAGGAGGATCGATCGTGCTCCCGCGCCTTGGGCCTGGCCCCGATGGCGTTGACGAGACAACGGTTTGCTTCAGGGCGCGTTTCGTCAATGCGCCCTCAGCGCGCCGCATTTAGGATGCGTGTACTTCTTTAGGCTAGCTTTACTTGGAAATGGGTTCGTTCCCACCTATGTTAAGGAGTCCTATAGGTTAGTGAGGGTCCGCCAGCGGGGGCCTAAGGCCGGCGAATTCGGTGCCGGGGTCCTATAAGTGCGGTTCAACCAGGGTCGTCATGAATTCGAATTT
>DATDLA010000229.1:0-2999 GCA_036519535.1 Methyloceanibacter sp. | reverse complement strand
AGCTTTTCTTCCGTTTGGGCGGTGCTTGAACCACGATCCAAGTCCATCCCCAATTGGAAGAGGGCGTCATCGGACATGGCGTCCTCCCTCCAACCAGTAGATGTTCCAGTTAAACGACGGCGCTATGTACACCCATGCTGCAGCGATGCAAGAAGTATTTGGCCCCAAGGCACCTCAGGACCGAATAAAGTTGTCGGCGCGTCTCCCCGAGCGAAAGTGAGACGCCCGTCACAAATCTCGCAAAGGGAGGAAACGAAGGCGATGTCGACGCGCAGCTGGGCTTTCTTCGCTCTCTCGGCGCTCTTTCTGCTCGGCATCGCCGCCGCCGCTTCGGCCGCGACGGAAGAGCTGCCGAAACTCGGCGTCACGCTTCCCGCCACCTCCGTCTCGGGGCTCTCCTCCGGCGCCTATATGGCCGGGCAGATCGAAGTCGCCCACTCCAAGGACATCGTCGGCGCAGGCATCGTCGCCGGCGGACCCTTCGCCTGCGCCGAGACCGCATCCAGTCAGCTTTTTCCCTATTGGCCCATCGTGCTGTGGCAGAACGCCACGCAAGCCGCCAACGCCTGCATGAAGGACGCCTGGGGAGCGCCTGACGCCGACAAGCTTGCCAAGCGCGCCAAGGAGCTTGCCGAGGACGGCAAGATCGATGAGCTCTCCGGCCTCGCCGACGACAAGGTCTATCTGTTCTCGGGCAACGAGGATCAGACCGTGGTCCGCTCCGTGGTCGAGGCCGCCAAGCGCTTCTACGCCGCCGCCGGCGTGCCGGAGGGGAGCATTGCACTCGTCGAGAAGGAAGGAGGCCACGCCTTCCTGACCGAGACGGAAGGCACCGCCTGCGGCCTCTCACAGGAGCCTTACGTCAGCGATTGCGATTACGATCAGGCGAAGGCGATTCTCGAATGGATCTATGGTGTTCCCCTCACCGAGCCCAGCCCAAGCCCAACCGGCAAGTTCATCGTCTTCGACCAATCAACCTTCAACAACGGCGTCACCAACGGGCTTGCCGCCGAGGGCGTGGTCTATGTGCCGGAGGATTGCGTGACCCATCGAGGCTGCCGCTTGCATATAGCACTGCATGGCTGCGAGCAGGCACGCGAGAAGGTCGGCGACGCCTTCATCGAGAAGAGCGGCTTTGCCCGCTACGCCGACACCAACCGGCTCGTCGTCCTGTTTCCGCAGATTGCCGGGAGCGTGGTGAATCCACGTGGCTGCTGGGACTGGTGGGGCTATAGCGACATCGACTATCTCGGCAAGGACGCCCCGCAAATAAAGGCCGTCTGGGCCATGGCCGAGCGCCTGGCGATGCAGCCTTGAGGGAGCTTCCATCCATGGAGGTGCCGAGACAAAGCGGGCTCTACCGGCTCGCCAAGCGGCTCTCGCTCGGGCGGCTGTTGCGCTATTTCGCCCTTTGGGCGCTTTATCTGTTGCGGCGCGGCCAAAGCGCCCTTTCCACGCAGCTGCGCAAGGAGCCAGCGAGCGGCATCGAAGCACAAGCCGCCGCGCTCGCCGCGGCGGACTTGGCAACCGCGAAGCGCATGACGGTGGCCTCATGGTTTCCGCTCGATCTCGCCAATGCCAGGCTGCACCGGGCGCTGCTCGCAAGCGTCGCCGGTGCGCGCGCCGATCTCGGGCTCACGCCGGAGATCCTCGATTGCATCGCCAGCCTCAAGAGCGCGGACGGTCTCGCAACATGCGTCGAGGCGATGGTCGAGCAGGGCCGATCCCCGCAAACCGTCAATACGGCTCTCTATGTCCTCCTGCTCAGGCGGCAGGCGGCCGAAGTCACCCCTGTGACAGGCAGACTCGATATGTTCGTTACCGAGCCGCGCGGCACGCCTGTAGCCGGCGAAAGCGTGCGCTTAGGCGAAGTCTGCTGGATTCCGCTCTTGCCTCCAGACAAGCCTGGCCTTTATGCCATCCGCTTCTTCGCCGCGCTCGATAGCGGCGCGCACCTCGAGGCGCGAGGCTTGTTGACGGTGGTCGCCGACGAGGAGCGCCCGTGACCGAGGCGGACGACATCGGCCTCTCCGAGGCGCCCTTCGGCTCCGCCCTCTACGCGCAGGCTTTGCGCTTGCGTGAGGCAACCCTGCGCAAGCCTCTCGGCCTCACCCTCAGCGCGGAAGAATTGTCCGACGATGCTCACCGCAGGCATTTCTGCGCCGTCGTGAATGGCAGCGTGATCGGCTCGGTGTCGTTCAAGCGATTGGGCGCGCACACGCTGCAGCTCAAGCAGATGGCGGTGGCGGACGGACGGCAGGGCGAAGGCATCGGCTCGCGGCTGCTTAGCTATGCCGAGGCTTGGGCGCGGCGCCACGGCTATGGCATGATCATCCTCAATGCGCGGCTCGGCGCGGATGCGTTCTACAAGAAGCACGGCTATGCCATCGAGGGCGAGCCCTTCGACGAGAACACCATCCCGCATATCAGAATGATCAAGCGGACCTTAGGAGGGAAACGCATGAGTCTCGAGGTTGGCGACAAGGCCCCGAGTTTCAATCTGCCGGCCGATGGCGGCGGCAAGATTTCGCTCAAAGATCTCAAGGGCAAGAAGGTCGTGCTCTATTTCTATCCCAAGGACGACACCTCGGGCTGCACCGCGGAGGCTTGCGCCTTCCGCGACTCTCTCCCCGACTTCTCCAAGGTGAAGGCGGCGATCGTCGGCATCTCGCGCGATTCGGTGGAGAGCCACGACAAGTTCAAAAAGAAGTTCGATCTGACCTTCCCGCTCGTCTCCGATGAGGACGGCAAAGTGTGCGAGGCCTACGGCACCTGGGTGGAAAAGAGAATGTATGGCAGGAAATATATGGGCATCGAGCGTTCCACCTTCCTCATCGACGAGAAGGGCGTGATCCGCGGGATCTGGCGCAAAGTGAAAGTCCCGGGCCACGCCGAGGAGCTGCTGAAGGCGGCCGAGGCCCTGAACTAACTCAGACGCAAAAGGCCCTCCGCGACGCAACGCCACTTTGGGCGGGGGCGCGGCACTTTGACCTCGGAGC
>DATDLA010000228.1:0-2385 GCA_036519535.1 Methyloceanibacter sp. | reverse complement strand
CACGACATGATGAAGCTCTTTCTATTGGTCGCAGGGGTGTTCCTCTTTCCGGTCGCGCTGAGCTACGGCGTCGATCCGGCAGCGACCATCCCGAAGTTCATGAACTTCACGGTGGAAGGCACCGATCAGACCCACATCTTCAGGGCTCTTATGGGCCTCTATCTCGGCATGGTGACCTTCTGCATTATCGCCGCGTTCACGCCGGAGTGGCGGCATGTGGCGGTGATCTGGGCCGTGTTCTTCGCTTACTCGCTGGCCCTCGGGCGAATTCTCAGCCTGATCGTCGACGGCATGCCAAGCCCCATCCTCCTCTTCTACCTGGCCGTCGAGCTCACCGTGGGCACGCTTGGGCTTCTGGTGCTCGGCCGCGAGCGGCAAAAGCCCGAAGCTAGGCGATGATGTCTGGCAGGAGCTGATCCTCGATGCGGGCGATTTCATCCTTGAGGAACAGCTTCTTCTTTTTCAGCCGCTTGAGCTGAAGCTGGTCGGCACGGCCCGATTCCTCCAACGCGTTGATGGCGCTGTCGAGATCGCGGTGCTCTTGCTTGAGCTTGAGCAACGTCGCCCGGAGCTCGCGAATCTCCTCGCTCTCCATGGACGCCCCAGCTCCTTGTTGTGCCTTGAGGGGACACGCAAAGTATCACGGCGAATCCGAGGCCGCGCAAGGCTTCTGGAATGGCGTTGCACTGCCTGGCGCATGGGCCCGAAGTGGGCCAGGGCGACGCCCTGACACGGGTGTGGACATTAGACAAATCGTCTCCGATTTGTCACAATGAACGGCCCTGGACCAACTGAGTCGGAGGTCTGAATATGGCGCTCGACGCACATCTTGTGGAGTTGTCTGAAAAGCATCGTCAACTGGATCGGAAAATCGAGGAAGAGATGAGCCGGCCGACGGCCGACGATCTCAAAATCACGGAGCTGAAACGCCAAAAGCTGCGTCTCAAGGACGAAATCGAGCGGCTCAAGCATCAGATGAGCAATTAGGGCGGAAGCAAGCTCCGCTTAACGAGGGACTGAAGTAGCAAGCAATGAGCGTGACGATCTCCCGCGCAGGCGCCTGCGCGGAGAGCACGCTTTTTTCGCGGGTACGCGAGCGCGCATTTGACCAAGGTCAATGAGGACGCCGCGGGAGCGCGCTAGTCATCGAAGCTCACATGAGAGGAGAGGCGAGGGTGCCGTCGCGGTACTTCGGGAAGGCTGGGCTGCGTGCGGTCATGGCCGGGCTCGCAGCGGGCGTGGCCCTTCTCATCGTGAACGCCACCTCGGCTCATGCCGCCGAGAAGACCCTCATCGACAAGGGCGAAGTGCTGGTCAAGGAGAACTGCTCGCGCTGCCACGCGATCGGCAAGGAGGGCGACAGCCCGCACAAGGAAGCGCCGCCCTTCCGCACCCTTTCCGCCAAATACCCGATCGACGATCTTTCCGAGTCGCTCGCCGAAGGAATCGTCTCCGGGCATCCGGACATGCCGATCTTCGTCTTCAACCCGCACGATGTCGAGGCGATCATCGAATATCTGCAGAGCATCCAGGCGCAATAGCTTCAGCGCCCCCCGGCTAAGGCAAGCTCAGGCCGCCTCTTTGTTGGGCATTTGGTCCCCACGGTGTTGCCATTTTGGCATGTCAATTAACGTCTGCTTCGGGCATTCCTGCTTAACTGCAGCGACCGAATCAAGGCCGGCGGAGAGGCCGGCGCGGAGGTCTCGGCATGCGAAATAGGCTTATCTTGACCCTTTGGCTGGTAGGCGCCGTGCTCTATGCCGGCAGCACCGCATTTCTTGCCCATGCCGTGCTCGGCGGCGGCAGCAGCGCTCCCGACAAGGCCAAGGCCTCCACAGTCGCCGCGGTGAGCGATGCGAAATGTCAAAAGGACAGCGTTGCGTCAGTCGACGCCAAGGCGACCAAGCCTTCGGCCGACACGCAGCAGAAGACCGCCGCCACTGAGCCGAAGAAGCCGGCTTCTGCGCCGAGCACCGCGAAGCCCGTAGCGCCAGAGACCACCAACCGCGATTCCGCCGCGCTCAGTCCTGCGCCGAATTCCGAGCAGCGGTCGGCCGAAACCGATCAGCCGTCCGACGAGCAGCTTGAGCCTGACACATCCTCGCCCGACGGCGCGCCGACACCTGACGGCTTGCAACAGCAGGAGGCCCTGGGTCCGGATGCGGGCGCGGGAGAGGCCGAGCAGGACGAATGGGCCCATGTGATCGCCGGCACCGCCGACATGCGTTCAGAGCCCTCGATGCAGGCGCCGCTGATCTACGCGCTTCCCTCAGGCTGGCAGGTACGGGTGATCTCGCGCCAACCAGGCTGGGTGCAGGTGCAGGATGCCAATAGCGGCGCGGCGGGTTGGGTCGAGTCCTCGGCCATCGCCGAAGGCGGGGGCCC
>DATDLA010000227.1:0-2942 GCA_036519535.1 Methyloceanibacter sp. | reverse complement strand
AGCCGCTTGTCGAGATAGGCGTCGATCACTTCCATGAGGCCGTCCATGCGGCCCTCGAAGAAGTGGTTCGCGTCGGGGACGGTGGCGTGATCGATGACGATGCCCTTCTGGGTCTTGAGCCGGTCGACGAGCCCGCGCACGGACTCGGTCGGCACCACGCGGTCCTTGGCGCCGTTCACCATCAAGCCGGAGGATGGGCAGGGTGCGAGGAAGGTAAAGTCATAGAGATTGGCGGGAGGCGCTACCGAGATGAAGCCTTCGACCTCAGGCCGGCGCATCAGGAGCTGCATGGCGATCCAGGCGCCGAACGATATGCCGGCGATCCAGCAGGAGGCGGCATCGGCGTTATAGGCCTGCATCCAGTCGAGCGCCGTGGCGGCATCGGCGAGTTCGCCGGGGCCGTTGTCGAACAGCCCCTCGCTCCGCCCGACACCGCGGAAGTTGAAGCGCAACACCGAGAACCCGCGCCGCTGAAAGGCGTAATACAGGTGATAGACGACCTGGTTATTCATGGTGCCGCCGAACTGCGGATGCGGGTGCAGAATCAGCGCAACCGGCGCGTTCGGCCGGGGGTTGTGGTGGTAACGGGCTTCTATCCTACCGGCTGGACCGTTGATATTCACCTCAGGCATGAAGTCTTGACCTCAAACGAAGCAATTTCGACGATGGGGAGAGGGGCGAGGAGCCTCGCAAATGGTAAACGCGCCGCCGCAAAACTTGACTCTGCCGCTCAGGAATCCTATACAAACATAAGATTTAGAATTGTTCCAAACAAGGACGCTCCGGCCTTAAAGGTGACGGAGCGGTCCAAGCCTCGGGCCGCGCTTCATAGCATGCGCGATGGGGGCTCGTGCAAGCGCTAACGGCGGCCCTTTGGTCCGCGAGCTTCTGAGGCATGACGACGCGTTCGTATCTCGATTACAACGCCACAGCTCCGCTTCGACCTGAGGTGCGCGAGGCGATGGTGGCCGCCTTGGCGACCCACGGCAATCCGTCCTCGGTGCACGCCGAAGGCAGGGCCGCGAGGGCGCTCATCGAATCCGCACGGGCAAAGGTTGCAAGGCTTGCCGGCGCCAAGCCAGAGAACGTGATTTTCACGAGCGGCGGCAGCGAGGCGAATGCGCTGGCACTTGCCGCGCAAACCGGCGAGGCGTGGCACTGTTGTATCTCGGCGGTTGAGCATCCTTCGGTGCTCGCCGGAGGCAGGTTCTATCGCGAGAGCACAAGCCGGATTCCCGTGTCCGGCGATGGGGTTATCGACCTCGGCGTGCTTGAGAAAGAGCTGACCAAACACCATCTCGGGGGGTGGAGGCCCTTCGTTTCGCTGATGGCGGCCAACAACGAGACCGGCGCCATCCAGCCTGTCGCCGCGGCAGCCGAAATCGTCCGTGAAGCGGGCGGTCTTCTGCACACCGATGCGGTTCAGGTCGCTGGCAGGCTGCCCCTCGATTTCAGCGCGCTCGGCGCCGATATGATGACGCTTTCGGCGCACAAGATCGGCGGTCCCAAGGGCGTCGGCGCTCTCGTGCTCCGCGAAGGCGTCCCGGTCGAGCCTCTGATCAAGGGCGGAGGCCAGGAGCGGCGGCGGCGGGCAGGGACCGAGAATGTCGCCGGCATCGTTGGCTTCGGCGTCGCTGCGGAGCTCGCCGCGGCGGAACCGGACAAGGCGGCTGAGCTTGCCGCACTCCGCGACGAGCTGGAGGAGAGGGCGCTCGCCGTTGAGCCTGACACGGTGGTGGTGTCGGGACGGGTGGCGCGGCTGCCGAATACGAGCTGCATCGCCGTTCCCGGCACCAAGGCCGAGACTCTCGTCATCGGGCTCGATCTTGCCGGGGTCGCGGTCAGTGTGGGTAGCGCCTGCTCGTCCGGAAAGGTCGAGGCCTCGCATGTGTTGAGCGCCATGGGCCTGTCGCACGAGCTTGCGCAAGGGGCGATCCGCGTAAGCCTTGGTTTTGGCACCGTGAGTGCCGATATCGAGAGATTCATTGTTGCCTGGAGCGAGCTGATCAAGAGGATGCGGCAGCGCCAGGAAGCGGCGTAGGCCGCGTAGGACGAAGGATTTGGAGTAGAGCCATGCCGGCAGTGCAAGAGACAGTCGCCCGCGTTCGCGAGATCGACGTCGACAAGTACAAGTACGGCTTCTTCACCGACATCGAATCGGTCAAGGCCCCGAAGGGCCTCTCCGAGGAGGTGGTCCGCTTCATCTCGGCGAAGAAGAATGAGCCCCTTTGGCTGCTCGATTGGCGGCTCGAAGCCTATTGCCGTTGGCTCACCATGCAGGAGCCGACTTGGGCGAACGTGCATCACCCCAAGATCGATTATCAGGATCTTTATTACTATTCCGCGCCCAAGAGCACCGAAGGGCCGAAGAGCCTGGCGGATGTCGATCCGGAGTTGCTTGAGACCTACGCCAAGCTCGGCATCCCGCTGAAGGAGCAGAAGCTGCTCGCGGGGGTCAAGGAGTCGCGCGTGGCGGTCGATGCCGTGTTCGATAGCGTGTCGGTGGTCACGACCTTCAAGGAGGAGCTGGCCAAGGCAGGCGTGATCTTCTGCTCGATCTCGGAAGCGGTGCAAAACCACCCTGAGCTCGTGCGCAAATATCTTGGCTCGGTGGTCCCCATCACTGACAATTTCTTCGCCACGCTTAATTCAGCGGTCTATTCCGACGGAAGCTTCGTCTATGTGCCGGAAGGCGTTCGTTGCCCGATGGAGCTCTCCACCTATTTCCGCATCAATGCGGAGCAGACCGGCCAGTTCGAGCGCACGCTGATCATCGCCGACAAGGGCGCCTATGTCAGTTATCTCGAAGGCTGCACCGCGCCGATGCGCGACGAGAATCAGCTGCATGCCGCCGTGGTCGAGCTGGTGGCGCTCGACGACGCGCAAATCAAATATTCCACGGTGCAGAACTGGTACCCTGGCGACAAGCAGGGCAAAGGCGG
>DATDLA010000226.1:0-4513 GCA_036519535.1 Methyloceanibacter sp. | reverse complement strand
TTTACTGGTTCGGCAGCGGCCAGCTCGGGGTGGTGATCGGCGCCGCCATGATCATCAATCTCCTGGTCGCAGCGCTATCCGGTATCCTCATCCCACTCGGGCTGCACGCGCTAGACCTCGATCCGGCGATCGCCTCCGGCGTGTTCGTCACCATGATGACGGACTGCGTCGGCTTCTTCGCCTTTCTCGGCCTCGCCGCCTTGTGGCTGACGTAACGGGCGCGCGCATGTTCTTCTATCTCGCCAAGGTCGTTTGGTTTCTGCTCCAGCCGTCCACGCTGATCGCGCTACTCATAGCCTATGGCGCGATCCTGATCTGGACCGGTTGGGCGCGCTGGGGACGGCGCTTCGTCACCGTAGGTGCGGTCCTGCTCCTGGTGGCGGGCCTCTCGCCGCTCGGCAACGTCCTCATCCTGCCGCTGGAAAACCGCTTCCCGCGCGCCAATCTCGATCAGCAGCCGCCGCCAACGGGATTCATCGTGCTCGGCGGCGCCGAGGACAGGCTGGTGGGGAAAGCGCGCAAGGCGCCTACCTTGAACGAGGCAGGGGAGCGGATTGTCGAGACGGTCATGCTCGCCCGCAAATTCCCCGAGGCGAAGATCGCGTTTACCGGTGGCGATGCGGGCATCCTCTACCCCTCCGACTCGGAGGCCGTGGGCGCGCAACGCATGCTCACCGATATGGGCGTGGCACGCGACCGGCTGATCCTCGAGGCGGGCGCCCGCGATACCTACGAGAATGCGGTCTATCTCAAGACCGAGCTCGACAGGCTCGGCCTGCTCGGCCCAGGCAAGCGCTGGGTGCTGATCACCTCAGCCTACCACATGCCGCGCGCGATCGCCTCCTTCCGTCAGGCAGGCTTCGACGTGGACGCCTGGCCCGTGGATTACCGGGCGCGGGGACGCGCCGATCTCACGCGCCCGTTCGACAAGGTCTCGGAGGGTTTGCGGCGGGTGGATGTCGCTACGCGGGAGTGGGTAGGGCTGCTCGCCTATCGGCTTGCCGGGCGGACCAACTCGCTCTTGCCTGCGCCAAAGGCGGTGGCGAGCGGCTGCGACCTTGCCACTACCCAAACCGGAAGCCCGCCAGGCTCCCCATGTCGACCCAATCCTTGAGATAGCTCGCGGCGCGAAAGTCGGCGCCGTCTTCGCCGCCATAGGTCGCCACCATCTCGCAGAGCACGCCGAAGCGCGTGCCGGCAGCGGCTTCGTCCCACATCATCGCTTCCTCCGTGCCGAGGGTGCGGAAGCGCGCCGTCACGTCCTGCCGCCAGACGAGGATGGCTTGCGGTTCCGGCAGGCGGCGCGGCGGCGGAGCAGGGCTCTCGTCGCGCAGGGCAGACCAGATGTCGGCGGCGTTGGTGGCGAAGGTAAGACGGTGAGCCGTGGGATGGGCGGTGAAGACAAGCTTGGTCCAGAGCTCTGGCGCGACATCGGCGAGCGCAGCGAGGCTCAACGGCCCCGCCTCGGGGCCATCGAAGGCATCGGCAAGGGCTTTCTCCAGAGCTGCAATTTCGGCGACCTCGGCATGAGCAGTGAAGCCCGGATCCGTCTTCAGGAAATCCGGAACGTGGCGCCCGAAGTCCCGAGCGCTTCGCCGATCCGACGGGTGGGCGGCGATGTAGGACTTGGCCAGCCTGGCGAAACCGGCATCGCCAAGATAAGCATGCACCTGCTCGTAATCGTCGGCCAGCACCTCCGCGAGCCTGGCGACATAGGCATTGCGGTAGACGCCGAACAGCACCTTCCGCTCTTCCTTGGGGCTGTCCTTGATCTCCGCAAGGACGGTGTCGTCGCCGGCGAGAATGCCGCGCTGGAAGCTTTCCTGCAGCTCTTTGAGGCTGCTCATTCCGCGGCTGCAAGGCTTGCGGGCCCAAGCACCTCGCGCGCGATGCTCCGCGCATGGTCAAGCTCGTCCACGAGCTCGGCAAGCGGCGGAATGTTGTCGTCGCGCTCGATCATGGTCGACACCGGCCCGAAATGAGCGACCGCGGCACGATAGAAGTCCCACACCTCGTCGCAGACGGGGTGGTCATGGGTATCGATGAGATGCGTCTCCTCATGGCTGTGACCGGCCACATGGAACTGCACCACGCGATCGCGCGGCACGCCGTTGAGGAAATCGTCAGATGCGAAGCCGTGATTGAAAGCGCTCACATAAACATTGTTCACGTCGAACAGGAGCCAGCAATCGGCGCGGTTCGCCACCTCGCTCACAAACTCCCATTCGGTCGTCTCTGATTGGCCGAAGGTCACATAGCTCGATACGTTCTCGAGCGTCAGCCGCCGCCCGAGAATGTCCTGGACCCGGCTCACGCGATCGACGACGTGGTCGAGCGCCTCCTTGGTGTAGGGCACGGGCAGAAGATCGTGCAGGTTCACGCCATGCGCTCCGGTCCAGCACAGATGATCGGAGATCCACACCGGGTTAACGCGGGCGGCAAGCGCCTTGAGACGGGCGAGATACTCCCGGTCGAGGGGCGCGGTCGAGGCGATGGAGAGCGACACGCCGTGCATCACCACGGGGTAGCGCTCGCAAATCCGGTCGAGCATGCGCAAGGGCTGACAGCCCTCGATCATGTAGTTCTCGGAGAGGACCTCGAACCAGTCGACCGCGGGCGAACCCTCCAGAATTTCCGAATAATGCTGGGGTCTTAGCCCTAAGCCAAAGCCAAGGAAGGGCGGCTTTTGCGCGTTCATTGATCGACTCCCAACGCTTTATTCGGGAGCCCGGCCGCAATGCTCAAGGGATTAGATCGACTCCCACTGGCCGCCGGCGTTGGAGCATTCGGCCTGCAGCATCTCGAGCCAGCCGTGGCCTTTGCAGTCATTCTTGCCCTTGCAGTCATTCTTGGCCGACTTGCAGTTGCCCTGGCCCTTGCAGCCATTCACACCGAAGCAGCGGCCCTTGAAGGTCTCGGCGTTAGCCGCGGCGATGAGCGTCGCGCCGGAAATGATCAGGGCGGCGGCGGTCATGGCGATCTTAGCACCGGATTTCTTGGTGAGCTTCATTCTTCCTCTCCTCTCGCATGAGCTTTGAGTTTCGTGGCACCGGCGGCCGCGAGAGCCGCCAATCGAGCTATAGCGGGGAATCCGTGCGTGCTTTCGTCACTCCTGTTCACGCTTGCGTCAGTCTGCCGTGATTTTTGGCGGGGAAATACTGCCAGCCCGGGTTGGGTAAGCAAACCTGGCGGGATAGGATGGCGGCGCGATGATGACCAGCATGAACCGAAGCCAAGAATGACGCTCCATCTCATCAAGCTCTGCGTCGGCGTCGACACCGTCCAGGAACTCAAGGACTGGCAGACCGAGCGGCTGAAACGTCTCAAGCAGGCCGGCAAGACTCCCGAGCACTGCCACCGCACCTTGCAGACGCCGCGGCGGCGCGACGAGGTGCTTGACGGCGGGTCGCTCTACTGGGTGATCAGGGGCGTCGTCCTGGTGCGCCAGCGCATTATCGACCTCAGGCCCGATACCAGGGAGGACGGGATCGCCTGTTGCGGCATCGTGCTCGATCCTTTGCTCGTCGCCACCCGCGCGCAAGCCCGCCGCGCCTTTCAAGGCTGGCGCTATCTGCCTGCGGTCGACGCGCCGCCCGATCTCCGCGTGGTCGGGGACGGCGACGGCGAGATGCCGCAAGCCATGCGCGCGGACTTGCGCGAGCTTCGCCTCATCGATTTTTAGGTTCGGTGGGGACGTTGTCGATCAGCCGCGTTGTTCCGAGATAGGCCGCGCCCATCACCCGCGCCGGCCCTCTGATAGGACCGAACAGAGGCGCCAGAGTCTCGGGATTGCGAACCGCAACATAGTCGACGCGAAATCCTTTGCCCTCGAGCTTGAAGCGGCCCGCGCTGGTCGCCGCGTCGCAACCTTCGCCGTTTGCCAGGCTCGCGGCAGCCTCGCTCAAGACCTGGTGGAGGATCGGTGCCGTCGTCCGTTCGGCAGCGGAGAGATAGAAATTGCGCGATGAGAGCGCGAGCCCGTCCTCCTCGCGCACGATCGGCGCGCCGACGATTTGCACCGGGATGTTGAGATCGCGGACCAGCTGCTTGATGACGAGGAGCTGCTGGTAGTCCTTCTCGCCGAACACTGCCACGTCGGGCGCGCATTGCAGCAGCAATTTGGTCACCACCGTGGCCACGCCCTCGAAATGATTGGGCCGCGCCGCGCCGCACAAATCCTCGGTCAGGCTGGGCAGGCTCACTTTGGTGGCAAAGCCCCGCGGGTACATCTCGGCCGTGTCGGGGATATAGACGAGATGGGCTCCGGCTTGCGCGAGCTTCGCGAGGTCGCCGGCCTCGTCGCGCAGGTAGCGCTTGAAATCTTCCTTCGGCCCGAACTGGGTGGGATTGACGAAGATCGAGGCGACGATGCGCGTCGCATGGCCTTTGGCGATGCCGATCAGCGACAGATGCCCGGCATGGAGCGCGCCCATGGTCGGCACCAGCGCAACGGTCTCGCCGGCCTTGCGCAATTTGGCGACCTCAGCCCTCAGGTCCTTCACGGTTCGGACTG
>DATDLA010000225.1:0-2570 GCA_036519535.1 Methyloceanibacter sp. | reverse complement strand
TTGCGAAAATCGGCTAGGCCTGCCGGCCATGACGGCGATCGCGCTGACCATTGCTGGCTCGGATTCGTGCGGCGGCGCCGGCATCCAGGCGGATCTCAAGACCTTCTCGGCGCTTGAAGTCTATGGCGCGAGCGTGATCACGGCGCTGACCGCGCAGAACACGCAGCACGTCGAGGCCGTCCATGTGGTGCTGCCTGACTTCGTGCTCGCGCAGATGCGCGCCGTGGCCTCTGACCTCGAGGTCGATGCCATCAAGATCGGCATGCTCGCCACGGGCCCGGTCATCGAGGCCGCCGCCGAAGGCCTCAAGGACTTTGTCGGCGTGCCGGTGGTGCTCGATCCGGTGATGATCGCGGCAAGCGGCGACCCGCTGCTCGACCCCGAGGCGATCGATGCGCTTCGCTCGATCCTGATCCCGCTCGCGACGCTGATCACCCCCAACCTCGCCGAGGCGGCGGCGCTGCTTGCCGGCTCTCCCGCCCGCAACGAATACGAGATGGCCATGCAAGCCTGGCAGCTGAAGGACGCGGGCGCCAAAGCCGTCCTGATCAAGGGAGGCCACGCTGAAGGCTCCACCTCCACCGACATTCTCTTCGCGGGGGTCGAGCCGGTGAGCTTCGAGGCGCCGCGCGCCGATACCCGTAACACCCACGGCACCGGTTGCACGCTGTCCGCCGCCATTGCCGCCGAGCTTGCCAAGGGCGCCGCCCTGCCCGAGGCGGTCGCCTCGGCCAAGGCCTATGTCACCGCGGCAATCTTTGCCGCCGATATGCTCGACGTAGGCTCGGGCAAGGGCAGGGGGCCAGTGCACCATTTCCATGATTGGTGGAAGGGAGAGGACGGGCGCTAGGCTTCGGCCACGAGTGTATGGCGCTGCTGGCCCAGCCCCTCGACCGTGAGCGTGACCTGGTCGCCTTCCTTCAGGAACACTCGCGGATTGCGAGCCATGCCGACGCCGGGCGGCGTGCCGGTGGTGATGACGTCGCCGGGCATCAGCGTCATGAAGCCGCTGATATAGCTCACGAGATGCGCCACGCTGAAGATCATGGTGGAGGTATTGCCGGTCTGCATTCGCGTACCGTTGAGGTCGAGCGCGAGCCCAAGCGCCTGCGGGTCCGGAACCTCATCCTTGGTGACAAGCCACGGCCCGAGAGGCCCGAAGCTGTCATAGCTTTTCGCCTTGATCCATTCACCGGGGCCGCCCTTTTGCAAGCTTCGCTCCGACACGTCGTCGGCGATCATGTAGCCGGCCACGCAGGAGAGCGCGTCGGCTTCAGTGACGTTCCTGGCCACGCCGCCGATGGCGAAGGCGAGCTCCACCTCGAAATCCATGCGCTGCCAGCCCCTGGGGATGAGGATCGGGTCGTTGGGGCCTGAGATGCACGATGTCGCCTTGGCGAAGACGATGGGCGCCTCCGGAATGGGCATGCCGGTTTCTTCGGCATGGTCCCGGTAGTTCAGCCCGATGCCGAGAAACTTCGGCACCATGGCGATGGGAGGTCCGAGCCGCGGACGACCCTTGACCGCCGGCAGGCTGCCGAGATCGAGATCCTTGATGCGCTTCAGTCCCTCTGGCCCGAGGACATCGCCGGCGATATCCTTCACCACGCCTGAGAGGTCTCGAATCCTGCCTTCAGGGTCCAGAATTCCGGGCTTTTCCGCCCCCCGCTCGCCGTAACGCAACAGCTTCATTGATCTTCCCCCTGCCTCGCTTTTTTTGCATGATGCACGCGGGCGAAAGCGGCGGCAACGCCTGCCATCGCAAAGGTCGGTTCCCAAGCCGATTTTTGACCTTCCAAGTAGAGGGATACCCATGGGACATCGCTTGTTTTTGTCGTCGGCCCGCAGCGCCGTGCCGCTCGCGGCGCTCATCCTCGCCGTGGCACTTGCGGCGCCAGGTGAGGCTGCCCCCCAAGCCGGCAATCTCTTCGAGCAGCTGAGTGGCGAGTGGAAGGGCGGCGGCACGGTTACGCCGGCGAAGGGCGATCCCATGAAGGTCGCCTGCAAGGCGACCTACAAAGTGACCGGCAGCAACCTCACTCAGAACCTGCGCTGCGCCGGCACCGACTATAGGATCGACGCCACCCTCAATCTCACCGACAAGAGCGGAAAGGTCAGAGGCTCCTGGAACGAGAAGACCTACGATGCCAATGGCGGCGTGACCGGGACGGCGAAGGACGACACCATCCATGCCCGGATCTCCGGCGACAAGTTCTCCGGCCGCATGAGCATCAACGTTTGCGATGGGGGCCTCGAGATCAATATCATTCAGCTCAACGAGGACACCGGCACCTATCGTCAGGCAGCGAGCGTGTCCCTGCACCGCTAGCGGCGCCGCGAGCTGAAAGAATCAGTTTCAGGGCCTCCGGGCAGCCCGATCATGGTGCGTTGCGGAAGCGCCACACACGCCTGCAAAGATTTCGCCACAATCGGTCAATTGTGACAGGGCTACGCCGTAGATTTGAGCCTGGAATCGGCGGCGGAAAACGGCTTACCTCGTCCATCTATGCTCCTAGAATTGCTATATAAAATGGCTTCGAGCCGGAGCTGATAAAGGCCTGAGACCGCCT
>DATDLA010000224.1:0-4567 GCA_036519535.1 Methyloceanibacter sp. | reverse complement strand
GAGCACCGCTTCCTCCTCTTTCCGCTTGTTCTCATCCTGCTTGCGGATGCGAACCACGGCGCGAAGCGCCTTGACGTCGAAGCCGTTGCCCTTGGCCTCTGCATAGACCTCGCGCAGGTCCGCGGCGAGCGCCGCCTTCTCTTCCTCGAGCCGCTCGATGCGGGCGACAAAGGCACGAAGCTGGTCTTTGGTTGAGTTCTGGAGCTGCACGGGCGACCTCGAATCGGTGATTGGATCTACCGCGGAGCTTAGGCGGCGGCCCTGTTACAGGGCAACGCGTGGGTTTGTCTTATCCAGCTTATCCAGAGCCTTGGCACCCGCCATCGGTGTGCGAGCCGTAGCGCTCGATGGCGTGCAGCCTGGGCGCAAGATCGGCGCATGAAAGCACCTTGCGCACGACCCCAGCAAGAAGCTCCCCCCACTCTTTCTGTCCCTCGGGTCCGAGGATCAGATCTTGCCGAACCTCGATCAGCGCGTGCGCCAGGCCGCGCAGGGTGCCGTGCTGGTAGAGCGTGTCGCCTTTGAGCTGCCCGCTATAGGGCACGTTGTCGCCCACAATGATGCCGGGGATCGCCGCAAGCTCGCGCAGCAGCGCGCAAGCCAATCTCGGGTCCTTGTCCCACAGCACAGCCACGTGCCAGGGCCGAGGCACGCTCTTCCAGGCCTGGGTGAAACTGTGGATTGCGAGCAGCACCGGTGGCTTCCCCGCGGCGACCCCTAAGTCGATGGCAGCCGCGATGGCCTCGTGATACGGCGCGTAGAAGCGAGCGATGCGCACCTCGATCTCCGCTTCATCCACGGCGGCATTGCCGGGCACGATGCGCCCATCGGAAAGCTGCATCACCAGGGTCGGGTCGTCGCGCCCGCGATTGGGGTCGATCAGCAACCGCGAGTAGCGGGTGAGCAGAGCCGGCGCCCGAAGCGCCCACGCCAGATGCTCCGCCACGGGGGCGGCGCCGATGTCGTAGGCGATATGCCTGGCAAGATCTTCAGGGGTGAGGCCGAGTGTGCCATAGGCGGGAGGAATGAGATTCGCGGCGTGGTCGCAGAGAACGAGCACGCCACTTCTCCAATCCCCCTCGATGCGACGAAAAGGCGGCGCTTCCCTCTGTTCCTGCCGCAGCCGAGTAAGCCGCTGCTCCACCGTCATCCTCTTCTTGTGCTTGACACGAATCCTGGGTCTTATCTTGGCTTCACTCACTCTTCCAAGCGGAAAGGCGCTTCCGGGGTCAAGGTTGTGACGCAATTACCCAGGATTGTCGGCGCTGGCTTTCGCGTCCGCGAAATGACCTTATAATTGATAGCTCTAGTCAGACAAACGCAACCAATTCGATGCTACCTTTCGGCGATCTCAACCGTGGTTGATGGCCCAGAGACAGTGACGCTCGCCCGCTCGGATAGCCAGGCGGTATCCACCGCCGCGCCACGGCCCTGGGCACGGCGCGTGGCTTATCTGCTCGCCTCCGCCGCCGCCATCGCCCTCGTCCCGGCGCCTGCCCACGCCGATCTCAAGCTGTGCAACACCACCTCGAGCCGGGTCGGTGTCGCCATCGGTTATCGCGACGTCGAGGGTTGGGCCACGGAAGGCTGGTGGAACGTTGCCTCGCACACCTGCGAGACCCTGTTGAAGGGTGTACTTATTGCCCGGTTCTATTACATCCACGCCATCGACTATGATCGTGGCGGGGAATGGGGCGGCACCTTGTACATGTGCACCGACGACAAGGCCTTCACCATTCGCGACGTAAAGGAATGCGAGAAGCGCGGCTACAAGAAGACTGGTTTTTTCGAAGTCGATACCGGCGAGGAGCGCGACTGGACCGTGCGCCTCACCGATCCTGAAGGCGAAGCGAAGAGTCAATGAGGCGGAATCGCCGAGTCAAGATCGTCGCCACTCTCGGTCCTGCCTCCAACAACGAAAAGATGATCCGCGCGCTGTTCGAGGCGGGCGCCGATGTTTTCCGCATCAATATGAGCCATGCGACCCCCGAGGCCTTGCGGCAGGCGCACACGATCATCCGCAAGATCGAAGCGGATTTCTCCCGTCCGATCGGCATCCTCATCGACCTGCAAGGGCCGAAGCTGCGCATCGGCAAGTTCGAATCAGGCGCCATCCGTCTCACCGAGGGCGACATTCTGAGCTTCGTCCGCCGCGAGTCGGTGGGCGGGCTGGGACGCGTGCACCTTCCGCATCCGGAAATCTTCCAGGCGGTGCAGCCAGGCCATGCTCTTTTGCTCGATGACGGCAAGTTGCGCTTGCGGGTCGTCGAGGCGAGCGACGTGCGCATCGATGCCGAGGTGCTGACCAGCGGAACGCTTGGCAGCCGCAAGGGCATCAGCCTGCCCGACACGGTCATTCCGCTCGCGGCCATGACCGACAAGGACCGCACCGATCTCGAAGATGCGCTCAACGTCGGCATCGACTGGGTCGCTCTGTCCTTCGTGCAACGCGGCAAGGACATTGCCGAAGCCCGCAAGCTGGTCCGCGGGCGCGCCGCGATCATGGCCAAGATCGAGAAGCCTTCGGCGCTTGCCGAGCTCGAGGAGATCATCAATCTCGCCGACGGCATCATGGTGGCGCGCGGCGATCTCGGCGTCGAGATGCCGGTAGAGAAGGTCCCAGGCTTGCAGAAGCAGATCACCCGCGCCGCGCGCAAGGCCGGCAAGCCCGTGGTGGTCGCCACGCAAATGCTGGAATCGATGATCCTCGCTCCGGCGCCCACCCGCGCCGAAGTTTCCGATGTCGCCACCGCGGTGTTCGACGGGGCCGACGCGGTGATGCTCTCGGCGGAGTCGGCGGTCGGCAAATACCCGGTGGAGGCCGTCGCCACCATGGACCGGGTCGCCATCGAAGTTGAGCGCGATCCGCTCTACGAGAGGATCATTCACGCCCAGCGCATCGATCCGGAGGCGACCGGCGCCGACGCCATTTCAGCCGCGGCGCGCACCGTCACCGAGACGCTCAATCTCGCGGCGATCATTTGCTACACGGCCTCAGGCGCGACAAGCCTGCGCGCCGCCCGCGAGCGGCCGCCGCAGCCGATCATTGCGCTTACCCCAATCCCCGCCACCGGCCGCAAGCTCGCCGTGGTGTGGGGTCTTCATTGCGTGCTGACCGGCGATCCCAAGGACCTCGACGACATGGTGGCGAAGGCCTGCCGCATCGCCTATCAGGAGGGCTTCGCGCTCCCCGGACAGCGGGTCATCATCTCCGCCGGCGTGCCGCTCGGCACCCCTGGCGCCACCAACATGCTGCGCATGGCCTTTGTCGGCGAGGAAAGCCCGGAAGCGCAGTAGCGCGCGAAGCCGGACGGGGCAGGCCTAGATATCCCGGCCTTCGACGTCGTGGGAGAGTTGCTCCTCGGCCCGCCGCGCCTGCTCGAGAAACGGATTGACCGCGAGCGCCTTCCGATAGGCGTCGAGCGCTCCGCGCTGATCGCCGGTATGCTGCAGGAGCGCGCCGAGATCGCGCAACGCCTTATAGTGCCTGGGATCGATCTCGAGCGCGCGCTTGAGATCGGCAAGCGCCTGGTCGGTATTGTTCTGCATCAGATGCACAATGCCGCGCTGATGCCAGGCCTCGGCGTTGTCCGGGTCAAGCTCGGTCACGGCGTCGAGCACCCGCATGGCAAGGTCGAGATCGGCGGCGAGCACGAAAGTATCGACGCGGGTCATGAGCAGGTCGACGGTGTCGCTGCCGGAGCGGCGCCACGTCTCCTCGATCGCCTCGGCGATCGGCTCGGCATCCTTGGCGCTGCGGGCGCCGCTCAGTTGCGTATAGAGCTCCTTCAGGATCTCGGCGCGCAGCGCGGGGTCGCCGAGCGGCACGTTGCCGAGAATATCCGACCGGTCCTGCTTGTTGGGCGTCGAGGAAGGCGGAGGCCCGCTCAAGTCCTTGCCGCTTGGCGTCTGTCCTCCCTCTTCCGGGTCGCCGCCGTCCGGGAGCATATCGGCTGGTGGCAGGTCGCCAATGCCCGGCTCGAGCTCTTCGTCAGCCGCGAGCGCCGGCAGAGAGAGCACGGCTGACATGGCCAGGCAGCAGAACAGAAGCAGCGTCGAGAGGGAAGCTATCCGGTAGGGTCGGTCGATCATGGCCAGAAGCTAGGACAGCGAGGATGCGCCGTCAAAGACATAGGATCGTTCACGGGCCCGCGAAGGCCCCTAGCCCTGCCGCGCCTTGTATCGGCGGTTGGTCTTATTGATGACGTAAAGCCGTCCGCGCCGGCGCACCACGCGGTTGTTACGATGGCGCTTGCGCAAGGCCCTGAGCGAATTCTTGATCTTCATGCGAAGCACCTGAAGCAACGGTGAAGGAGATTGGCCGCCGGGAGGCGAAGCCCTGGCCGAGCCGGTGCGGACCATAGTCAAGGGCCACACGGCCTGTCAACGCTCCAGAAGCGCGAGCTGCGGCAAGAGGTTGAGCAAAGGAACATGACCTATAGGCTGCGCCAGGCCGTCAAAGCACCGAAACCGAACACGGCCGCGGCGCTGCCCACCTCGAGAGCAAACCCGGCGCGGTGCCTCCAAGCTTCGGTGCGGGCAAGAAACCTCACGAAGCGATCTCGTG
>DATDLA010000223.1:0-2203 GCA_036519535.1 Methyloceanibacter sp. | reverse complement strand
AAGCCTGAAATCGCCTTCGCCGGGCGCTCGAATGTCGGCAAATCGAGCCTGATCAATGTACTCACCGGGCAGAAGAGCCTGGCGCGGGTCTCGGTGACCCCCGGGCGGACCCGCGAGCTCAACTTCTTCACCCTCGGCAAGAATGACGACTTCTACCTCGTGGACATGCCCGGCTACGGCTATGCCCGGGCCTCAAAGGCAGAGGTCAAGGGCTGGACCAGGCTCATCCAGGACTACCTCAAAGGCCGCCGCGAGCTGAAGCGGGTGTTCCTGCTGATCGATGCCCGCCACGGGCTCAAAGAGAGCGACCAGGAGATCCTGACGCTGATGGACGAGGCCGCGGTCTCCTATCAGGGGGTGCTGACCAAGGCCGACAAGCCCAAGGCCGCTGAGCTTGCCGCCATCGAGGTGAAGGTCGCGGCCGAGCTCGCCAAGCGCCCGGCGGCTTATCCACAACTCATCGCCACCTCAGCCCGGAGCGGAGCGGGCATCCCCGAGCTTCGCGCGGCAATCGCAGCGCTTGCCCCAAACGCCGTTGTGCCGTGAGCCATAGCGCCGCTATAAGCACACCGGTGAGCAAGACCAAATCATCTCCGGCGAAGCACGTAGAGCCGCCCGCGCCAGTCCCGGCGCAGGGCGAGGCCGACCTTGCCTCCATCTATGCCAACGCCAAGATCCTGTCCGAGGCGCTGCCCTTCATGCAGCGCTACGACAATGCGACGGTGGTGGTGAAATATGGCGGCCACGCCATGGGCGACCCGGAGCTTGCCGCGACCTTCGCCCGCGACATCGTGCTGATCAAGCAGGCAGGCGTGAACCCGATCGTGGTGCATGGCGGCGGGCCGCAGATCGGCTCCCTGCTCGAGCGGCTCAACATTCATTCTGAATTCAAGGGCGGCTTGCGCGTCACCGACCGGGAGACGGTCGAAGTGGTGGAGATGGTGCTCGCCGGCTCGATCAACAAGGAGATCGTCGCCGCCATCAACGCGCAAGGCGGCAAGGCGGTCGGCATCTCCGGCAAGGACGCCAACCTGATGCGGGCCATGCGCATCGAGCGCCGCTTCCGCGATCCCGATTCCAATATCGAGGAGATCGTCGATCTCGGCTTTGTCGGCGACCCCATCGCCGTCGATCCGCACATCATCGACGTGATCATCCATTCCGACCTGATCCCGGTGATCGCCCCGATCGGGGTGGGGCCGGAGGGCGAGACGCTCAACATCAACGCCGACACCTTCGCCGCGGCGCTCGCCACGGCGCTGAAGGCAAAGCGGCTGTTGCTCCTGACCGACGTGGAGGGCGTGCTCGACAAGAAGGGCCGCCTGATCAAATCGCTGACCACGGCGGAGGCGCAGGAGCTGATCGAGGACGGCACCATCTCTGGCGGCATGATCCCCAAGATCGAGAGCTGCCTCGACGTGATCGCCGAAGGGGTGGAAGCCGTGGTCATCATCAACGGCAAGGTTCCCCATGCCGTGCTGCTCGAGCTGTTCACCGAGCATGGCGCCGGAACCTTGATCGAGCGGCGCGCGCGCAAAGGCCGCGCCAGGGGATCGAGATGACCGCCAAGCCCAACGGGGAGTTCAGCCATATCGAGGCCTGGGTGTTCGACCTCGACAACACGCTTTATCCCGCCGACTGCAATCTCTTCGCCGAGATCGACACCCGCATGGGCGATTTCATCGCCGCGCGCTTCGGCGTCTCGGTAGAAGAGGCGCAGCGCATGCGCATGTCCTATTACTACCAATACGGCACCACGCTCGCCGGCCTGATGCGGCTGCATGATGTGTGCCCGAACGCCTTCCTCGATTATGTGCACGACATCGATTTGAGCGTCATTGCGCCGGCGCCGGAGCTCGGCCAAGCCCTCGATGCGCTGCCCGGGCGCAAGTTCGTCTTCACCAACGGCTCACGCCGCCATGCCGAGCAAGTGATCGCGCGGCTTGGACTCGATGGGCGCTTCGACGATGTGTTCGACATTCATGCCGCCGAGTTCATTCCGAAGCCGGACCGCGCCGCCTATGAGCGCTTCATGGGGGCGCACGCGGTCGCCGCCGGGAGCGCCGCCATGTTCGACGACTTGCCGCACAATCTCCGCACCGCCCACACTCTCGGCATGACCACGGTGCTCGTGGCCTGCGGGCAGACCGATCATCCGGAGCACCGCGCCACGTCAGGCTGGGGCGAGCTTCCCTCCCATATC
>DATDLA010000222.1:0-4857 GCA_036519535.1 Methyloceanibacter sp. | reverse complement strand
AAAGTTTTGCGTCTCAGGGACCGGCCCCACACAAAAGGGGACCGGTCCCACCTGGTTTTCTCGGAACCTGCATCGCGCTCCGTTCGTTTTCGGACAACCCATGGAATTTGGAGGAGCGAGCCATGCCCTACCGGACCGACGCCGAGCTGCCAGACAGCGTGAAGGACAATCTCCCGAGCCACGCTCAAGACATCTACCGCGAGGCGTTCAACAGCGCCTGGCAGGAGTACCAGGACGCCTCGAAGCGGCGCGGCAACGAATCGCTGGAAGAGGTCGCCCATAAGGTCGCCTGGGCGGCGGTGAAGCAGAAATACGAGAAGGTCGGCGACGAATGGCGGGCGAAGGCCTAGCCGCGCCTTACGCGTTCCGCCCGGCCAGCAGCCAATAGGCGAAGCCGCCCACGAAGCCTGCGGCGGCGAAGATCGTCATGTATTGGCCGGCGGGGATGGCCGGCAAATGATCGGCCTGCGGCGCGGCGAGAATGGGGATGGCGGCCATGGCAGCGCCCCCTGCAAGCACATAGTACATCCAGGAGCGGATGCGCAGCGCCTCGCCGATGATGGCGGCGAGGGCTGCCGGCAGCACGGTTAGCGCCGGCGTGACGGTGCCAACGAACAGGACCATGCCGAACACTGGCGCGGCGCCATGACGAAGCATGGGGTCGTGCGGCGCCGCGGCGCGAAGCTCATCGCCGACCCACCACGCGCCAAGCATAAATAGCACGCCAAGCGCCACCGTCACGGCGAAGACGAACGCGGTTGCCGCCCACAGGGCGTGGAGGATGGTGCGGGTGATCATGGGTCTGCTCGTGCGACAAGGTCTCGCGCTGCGTGAGCCCGCACTATAAGACAAGACTCTCGGAGAGCGGAGGGAGAGCGGGGCATCGTCATGGCAGCAATCGAGTTCTGGTACGAGTTCGGCAGCACCTATTCCTATCCAGCCGTCATGCGCATCGAGACCCTGGCGGCGAAGGCTGGAGTGGAGTTGCGCTGGCGGCCCTTCCTGCTCGGGCCGATCTTCCAGACGTTCGGCTGGAACGATTCGCCGTTCAACATCTTCGCCGCCAAGGGCAGATACATGTGGCGAGATCTGACCCGCGTGTGCGAAGCCGAAGGGATTCCGCTCAAGCTGCCGCCGGCGAAATTTCCGCAGAATGGGCTGAAGGCTGCGCGGCTCGCGCTGGCCGGCGAGAGTAGGGGCTGGACGCCTTCCTTCACCCGCGCGGTGTTCGCCGCCAACTACGCCGAGCAAAAGGATATCAGCGAGGAGGCGACGCTTCGCGAGATACTCAACGCAGTCGGCGTCGATGCGGAGGCTGCCTTCGCCGCCGCCAATACGCCTGAGAACAAGGACGCACTTCGCCGTCAGACCGAGGAGGCGGCATCGCGCGGGTTGTTCGGCGCGCCCTCCTTCACCATCGGGGAAGAGCTGTTCTGGGGCAACGACCGGCTGGAAGCGGCGCTTGCCTGGGTGCGCTCCACACCCAAAGACTAGTCACCCCCAGGTGTCCCTTTTGGGTGCGCGACAGTGCCGCATCTGAGCACGCAGCGTTGACAGCTCTTGCCAACGATCCCACTTTCGATGTGCGATTAGACGCAGCGATTCATTGGACCGAAATCGAATGTCAAGCGACAGCCATAGTCGATTACCGCTGCCGTTAGCGCCTGGCGTGGTCTGATCCTCACCGAATCGGCTCACCGGGCCTGACGGCTTTCGGGCAGAGGTGAGCCATGAACGACATCACAAACGCGGTTGAGACCCTCGACCCTGCCGCTTTCGCGGCGGCGTTGGGCTAATGAGCACGTCGCCGACATCGTCGAGCGGCTGAACGCGGAGCCCGTTGAAACCGCCTCGGCGGTCCTCTTGGCGATGCCCCTTGAGCGGGCGGCGGAAGTCCTCGACGAGCCTGGGCTGGAGCACGCCGCTGAGTTGCTCGTGGCGCAACCGTTGTTGCGGGCAATCGAGCTTCTCAAGGCCATTTCCGCCGATCGGCGAGCCGAAATCTTCCGGCACCTCGAAGCACCGGCCCGCGACCAACTTCTCGCCGAGTTGGATGTTGAAACGAGGGAGTCCCTTAATCAGCTCCTCTCCTATCCCGAGAACACGGCGGGAAGCATCATGACGACCGAGTTTGTCGGGGTGCCTTCGTCGTGGACCGTTGCGGAGACGTTGCAATATGTCCGCCGGGTAGAGAGCACCCGGGAGACGGTCTATGCCATCTACGTGCTCGACCCGAAGACGAAGGCGCTCGTACGGGCAATCTCGCTCCGCCGGCTGATCACCGGCGAACCGCAGCAGCAAGTGCTTTCCATCTGCCCGCCACGCCGGCCGCTGACCGTATCGCCGTTGGCCGATCGCGAGGACGTCGCCCGTCTCATCTCCAAATATGACCTTCTCGCCGTGCCGGTCGTCGACAAGAAAGGTCACGTGCTGGGGATCGTGACCGTCGACGACATTATCGACGCGATGATCGAGGAGAGCACCGAGGACGTGCAGAAATTCGGCGGCGTGGAGGCCTTGGAGGCTCCCTATATGGAGATCGGCTTCCTGGAAATGATCCAGAAGCGGGCCGGCTGGCTGTGCGCGCTCTTTCTTGGCGAGATGCTGACCGCAAGCGCAATGCAGCATTTCGAGTCTGAGCTGGAAAAGGCCGTGGTCCTAACCCTTTTCATCCCACTCATTATGAGCTCGGGCGGCAACTCAGGGTCCCAGGCGACCTCGCTGATCATCCGCGCCGTGGCGCTCCAGGAGGTGAGGCTGAGCGATTGGTGGCGGGTGGCGCTGCGCGAATTGCCCACCGGCGTGATGCTCGGCAGCATTCTCGGCGTTATCGGCATTATCCGCATTGCGCTTTGGCAAAAGCTCGGGGTGTTCGACTATGGCGAGCACTGGGTTCTCGTCGCCTGCACCGTTGGCGCGGCGCTGGTGGGCATCGTCACTTTCGGCTCGCTCGCCGGATCGATGCTGCCGTTCGTCCTGAAGCGGATGGGCTTCGATCCCGCGAGCGCGTCGGCGCCCTTCGTGGCGACGCTGGTCGATGTCACCGGACTGGTGATCTATTTCAGCATTGCGCTCATTTTCCTGCGAGGGACGCTGCTCTGAGCCGCTCGGCCCGCGCGACATTCCCTTATGGGGCAGTCGCCAAGCGCGCACTGGCGCGCTGCTTGACGCTGGCGCTTTTCAGTTGCCCGCAGGCGGCCATGATGTCACGGCCGCGAGGGGAGCGTACCGGGCTCGCATAGCCGGCGCGGTTCACCACCTCGCCGAATGTCTCGATTTGCTCCCAGTCGGAACATTCGTATGGCGCACCCGGCCAGGGATTGAACGGGATCAGATTGATCTTGGCCGGGATCTTGGCGAGCAGACGCACTAGCTCCTTGGCGTCGGCAATCGAGTCGTTCACGCCCTTCAGCATCACATATTCGAAGGTGATGCGCTTGGCGTTGGAGAGGCCTGGATAGGCGCGGCAGGCGTCGAGCAGATCCTTGATCGGCCATTTCTTGTTGATGGGCACGAGCCGGTCGCGAAGCTCGTCGCGCACCGCATGCAGCGAAATGGCAAGCATGGTGCCGGCCTCTTCGCCCCAGCGCGGAATCTCAGGAACGACGCCAGAGGTGGAAAGCGTGATGCGGCGCTTTGAAACCGACAGACCTTCGCCGTCAGCGGCAATCGCCATGGCGTCGCGCACGTGATCGAAATTGTAGAGAGGCTCGCCCATGCCCATGAGCACGACATTGGTGATCTTGCGATCGGTGTCGGGGATGCCGCGCGGATCGTCGGCGACGGCACCAGGCCAATCGCCGAGGCGGTCGCGCGCCACCATGATCTGGCCGACGATCTCGGCGGGAGTCAGGTTGCGCACGAGCCTCTGCGTTCCGGTATGGCAAAAGCTGCAGTTAAGCGTGCAGCCGACCTGGCTCGAGATGCAGAGCGTGCCGCGATCCTCTTCCGGGATGTAGACGGTCTCAACCTCTTTGCCGTCGTTGAGGCGAAGCAGCCATTTGCGCGTGCCGTCGGACGACACCTGCTCGGCGACGATCTCGGGCCGGGCGAGGGTGAAGCTCGAATCGAGCTCGGCGCGGAACTCCTTGGCGATGTTGGTCATGCGGGCAAAGTCGGTCGCGCCTTGCACATAGAGCCAGTTCCACAACTGGCCCACGCGCATGCGCGACTGGCGCTCGGGCACGCCAAGCTCTTCGAGGCGCGCGGCAAGGCCCTCGCGACCCTGCCCGATCGGGGTCTCGCGGCGATCCGCCTGCTGCGGCGGGATGCTATTGGCAAGGGATGGTGCGGACATGGCCTATGGGGTCGACCGGGGGCAATCGCCCGGTCTCCCCGTCATATCATGCCAGCCTGGCGCCTTGCCAAGGGCGCCAGCAAGCGGAAAATCCGGAGATCCGAAGGTGCGCTGGAAGGCTCAGTTGCCGCTGTCGCCACCCATCACTTCGTCGGCAGCGGTCCGCACCCCGACCGTGGGATTGTTCGAGCAGTAGACGAGGAGCTTCTCCAGAGTGGACTTGAACTCGGCGAAGTCGATCGTGGTCGGGTCATCGTCCTCGGTATAGTAGCCTTCGAGCCAGAACATGATGTTGGCCATCTGGTCGGCGGGACGCGCCGAAAAGTCGGCGCAGGTGATGGTCGACAGATCGACCACCTGAGCCTTGACCGGGCTCGCGGCGAGAAGGGCTGCGGCGACCACAACGTAAGCAAGCTTCATGGAGTCCTCCCATTTGAACGGCGCCGCATGCTGGCGACGCTAGCCCTGTTCATTACCGCAATCAATGACGGGAGGGTGACGTCTCTAGCGCGGCGTTAACTTGAGCATTCCTTGGCAATGCGGGCGAGCGCGTCGCTCAG
>DATDLA010000221.1:0-8164 GCA_036519535.1 Methyloceanibacter sp. | reverse complement strand
GGCTCCTCCCGCTCGCTCGTGGTGGTGGACATGCCTTTCGGCTCTTATGAGGAGAGCCCATCGGAAGCCTTCCGCAATGCCGCTCGGGTGATGAAGGAAACCGGCTGCGGCGCCATCAAGATCGAGGGCGGCGTTCATATGGCGGAGACCATCCGCTATCTCAACGATCGAGGTATCCCGGTGATGAGCCATATCGGCATGACGCCGCAGGCCGTGAACACGATCGGCAGCTTCAAGCCGCGCGGACGGTTCCGCTCAGAATGGGCGGCGTTCGAGGAAGATGCTCGCGCGGTCGCCGAAGCGGGCGCCTTCGCCGTCGTGCTCGAGGCGCTCGCCGAGTTGCTCGCCGCGCGCATCACCAAGCAGATTTCCATTCCCACCATCGGCATCGGTGCGAGTGCCGAATGCGACGGACAGATCCTTGTGCTCGAGGACA
The DNA here is from genome assembly GCA_036519535.1 of Methyloceanibacter sp. Taxonomy (GTDB): domain Bacteria; phylum Pseudomonadota; class Alphaproteobacteria; order Rhizobiales; family Methyloligellaceae; genus Methyloceanibacter. Next base: position 7,728 of record DATDLA010000221.1, on the reverse strand, counting down.
TGCTTGGCTTGAGCCCGCGCGTACCGAAATTCGTCAAGGAATACGCGCAGATCGGTGAGGCCATCGAGAACGCGGTGAAAGCCTACGCAAATGAGGTTCGCGGCCGCGTGTTCCCGTCGGATGCCTACACCTATCCGATGTGCGACGAACAGGCGCCAGTCACGAAAAAGCCCAAAATGACAGGCAGTTAGCCCCTTCAGCGCATCGGTATTGCTTAAGCCTAACGGCTCGCGCACACGGTGAGAGTGCCTTGCGCGAGCATCACGCCTTCACTATACGGCGGAGGGGGAGGAGCGGGCCGGCGTCTGCTTCCAGAACCTGTCCGTGTCGTCACGATAAATGAGTTCGCCGCCAATGAGCGACCGTGATTTTTTTCGCGAGGTGGACGAGGCCGTCCGCCAAGACCGCTACAAAGAGCTGTGGGACAGATACGGCGTCTATGCCTTGATCGCCGCGGCGGTGATCGTGGCGGGGGTGGCCGGCTTCAAGGCTTGGACCTATTGGCAGGAGCGCAAGGCGCAAGAAGCCGGCACCGAATTCAGCCAAGCGGTTGCGCAACTCGACGGCGGCGAAGCCGCCAAGGCGCGTGACGCTCTCAATGCCTTGGCCGAGGGGGGGCCAGCCGGCTATCGCGTGCTGGCGCGATTCCAGCTCGCTGCCGCGGAGGCGCAAGCCGGCAATACCGACAAGGCAGTTGAGCTCTACGATGCCCTCGCCACGGATTCCGGCACGGACAACATTCTGAAGGGGCTCGCCACGATTCAGGCGGCGACGCTGCGGCTCGATACCGCCGACTACGCGGAAATGGAGCGGCGCCTCAACGGGCTGATCGAGCAGGGAAGCCCGTGGCGGTACTCGGCGCGGGAACTGCTCGGGCTTTCGGCCTATAAGCTGAGCAAGATGCCTGATGCCGAAAAACAATTCAGCACGCTCGTCGCCGATCAGGGAACGCCTCAGAATTTGCGCGAGCGCGCCGATATGATGCTGGCGCTCATCGTGGGCGCGCCGCAGGCGTTGAGCACCACGGCGAAGTAGCGCCTAAACGAAGGTGGCTCGAAATTGGGCCCGGTTCGTACACGGGGAAGGGACTGCCGGTTATGGCGCGTGTGCCTTGCGGCGTTGCTCGTCGCGAGCCTCACTGCCTGCTCGGCCGGCATGCCCTCGCTCCCGAGCATCAAGAATCCTTTTAAGAAGAAGGAAGAGAGGCTGCCGGGCGAGCGCGTCGCCGTGATCACCGACCAGAGCCTTGAGGCCCCCGATCCCGCCGCGGCGGGGAAGCCCATAGTTTTGCCTCCGCCTGTGGCCAATGCGTCGTGGTCGGAGCCTGGCGGCAGTCCATCCAATAGCCTCGGCCATCTTGCCATCGGCGACCGCCTTAACAAAACCTGGCGGGTTGATATCGGCACGGGCTCTTCGTCGAGCGGACGCCTGAGCGCGGTCCCGATCGTCGCCGATGGCAAGGTGTTCACTCTCGATGCCGGCGGTACGGTATCGGCCTTTTCCGCGGGGGGCGGGGCGCGGGCCTGGTCGACGAGTGTCACGCCGAAGAACGAGAAGCGGGCGGAAGGCTTCGGCGGCGGTCTCGCGCTCGACAGCGGGCGGCTCTACGTCACCACCGGATACGGCACCGTCGTCGGCATCGACCCGGGGAAGGGCACCGTGCTGTGGACGCAGAAGGTCGGCGAGCCGGTGCGCAGCTCGCCCACTGCGTCCGGCGGCAAGGTCTATTTCGTGTCGACCGACAGCGTGTTGCACTGCCTCGACGGTAACGACGGCCAGGAGCTGTGGACCGCGCGCGGCGTGCCGGAGCCGGCGACGCTGCTTTCCAATGTGAGCCCGGCGGTGGGACAGGGGCTGGTGGTTGCGGCGTTTCCGGCAGGGGACATTACCGCCTATGGGGTTGGCAGCGGGGAACCGGCGTGGCGAGAATCGCTCGCACGCACGAGCGAGACGAGCGCCGCCGGCATTCTCGCCGATCCGGCGCGGCCGGTGATCGATCGGGGCGTCGTGTTCGTGGTCGGGCACGGCGGCAGGATGATCGCGGTGTCGGAATCGTCGGGCGAGCGGCTGTGGAGCAAAAATGTGACCAGCACCCAGATGCCGTATTCCGCCGGCGACGCGGTCTTCGTCGTCGATGTGAACGGCAAGCTGATGGCGCTTTCACGCGCCGACGGCAAGGTACGCTGGATCACCCAGCTCCCCGGTACCGCCCGGTGGAATGGGCCGGTTCTCGCCGGCAGCAAACTTTGGGTGGTCTCGACGGAGGGCTCGCTCGTGGCCGTGGACGCGCGAAGTGGCCAGATCGCGAGCACGACGCCGCTCGGTGGGAAGGTATTCGTCTCGCCGGTTGTGGCTGGCGGCCGCATGTATATTCTGGCCGACAACGCCATGCTGATCGCTCTCAACTAGCATCGCCACGGGAGCGGTCAGGCTCGTCTCACGCTCCGGTCCCGCCTCATGCCCTTCACCATCGCCATCGTCGGACGGCCGAATGTCGGCAAGTCGACGCTGTTCAACCGGCTCGCCGGCAAACGCCTGGCGCTCGTCGACGATCAGCCGGGATTGACCCGCGACCGGCGCGAGGCTGATGCCGAGCTTGGAACAACCACCGTCAGGCTGATCGATACCGCAGGGCTCGATCACGGCGACGCGGGTCTCACCGCCCGCATGCGCGAGCAGACCGTGGCCGCCATCAAACAGGCTGACCTCGTCGTGTTCTTGATCGATGCGCGGGCGGGCATCGTCGCCGGCGACGAGATCTTTGCCGAGCTCGTGCGTGCATCGGGCAAGCCCGTGATCCTCGCCGCCAACAAATGCGAGGGGCGCGCGGCGGAGCCCGGTCTCTACGAAGCCTTTTCGCTGGGGCTTGGCGAACCGCTGCCGATCTCCGCGGAGCATGACCTCGGCATCGGCGAGCTGAGTGACGTCATCCAGCAGGCCGCCCGCGGAGACGGTGGCGTGGAGATCGCGGAGGAGACTGGCGAAGAGGATGAAGCTGCCGTCCACCCCTTGCGCATCGCCGTGGTGGGACGGCCGAATGTCGGCAAGTCGACCCTCGTCAATGCCATTCTCGGCGAAGAGCGCATGATCACCGGCCCGGAAGCCGGCATCACACGCGATGCCATCGCCATAGATCTTGAACGGCAAGGGAGGCTGCTCAGGCTGTTCGACACCGCTGGCTTGCGGCGCAAGATGCGGATGGAAGGAACGGCGGAAGAGCTGTCGGTCGGCGACACCCTCAAGGCCATCAAGTTCGCGGAAATTGTTGTGCTTCTGCTTGACGCAGAGCGTCCCTTCGAGAAGCAGGACTTGCAGATCGCCGATCTCATCGTGCAGGAGGGCAGAGCCCTCGTCATCGCCGTCAACAAATGGGATTTGGTGCGAGCATCGCAAGCACGGCTTGCCGAGCTCAAGGAAACCTGCGAGCGTCTTCTGCCGCAGATCAAGGGCGTTGCCTTCGTCCCCGTCTCGGCGCTTACCGGCAAAGGCATCGATAAGCTCTTGGCCTCCGTGCTCGCGGCCGACGCGCTGTGGAATAAGCGGCTGCCCACCCATGCGCTCAATCAATGGCTGCGCGAGGCCGTCGAAGCGCATTCCCCGCCCGCGGTCTCGGGCCGACGCATCAAGCTCAGATACATCACTGAGAGCAATGCGCGGCCTCCCACCTTCGTGCTGTTCTGCTCGCGGCCGAAGGCGCTCCCCGACGCCTATGTGCGCTATCTGGTCAATTCCTTGCGGGAGACATTCGACCTTCCCGGCGTGCCGATCAGGTTGCATCTGCGAAAGGGGGAAAACCCCTATGCCCAGGGAGGATGAGGTCCGATGAGCGAGGGGATCACCGAAGTCTATTTCTATCATCTCGAGCGGCGGACGCTTGAGGAGGTACTGCCGACGCTGCTCGAGCGCTCGCTGGAGCGCGGGTGGCGCGCCACGGTCCAAGCCGCGAGCGAGGAGAGAGTCGAGGCGCTCGACACGCTGCTTTGGACCTATCGCGAGGAGAGCTTCCTTGCACATGGCACGGCGCGCGACGGCTACGCCGAGGCCCATCCCATTTACCTTACCGCCGGAGGCGACAATCCCAACGGGGCGCAGGTCCGCTTCCTGGTCGACGGCGCGGAGCTAGACGATGCCGCGCCATACGCCCGTGTGGTTTATGTGTTCGACGGGCGCGACGATACTGCGGTGAGCCAAGCCCGCGCGGCGTGGCAGAGCGCCAAGGCGCAAGGCTTCAGCGTTAGTTACTGGCAGCAGGATGCCCAAGGCGGCTGGCGGCAAAAGCCATGACAGCGCCTTGTCGCTGTCATGGCTCGCCGCTATAAGCCCTCAAAACAATTCAAAGCCTTGAGGGACCCCGCCACTATGGCCATTGAGCGTACGCTTTCGATCATCAAGCCAGACGCCACCGAGCGCAATCTCACCGGGCAAATCATTGCACGGCTCGAGGCTGCAGGCCTGCGGGTGGTCGCGCAGAAGCGGATCTGGTGGAAGAAAAAGGACGCCAAGAAATTCTACGAGGTGCATAAGGGCCAGCCTTACTACAAGGACCTCATCGTCTTCATGACCTCCGGCCCCATCGTGGTCCAGGTGCTGGAAGGCGAGAATGCCATCGCCAAGAACCGTGAAGTGATGGGCGCTACCAACCCCGTCGATGCCGCGCCCGGCACCATCCGCAAGGATTTTGGCGTCAACCATCGGAAGAACTCGGTGCACGGCTCGGACGGCACGGAAACGGCGAACAATGAAATCGCCTTCTGCTTCAAGAAGGCCGAGATCGTGGGGTAGCGCCTGTATCGGGGCACGCTGGCATGCATAAAATTCGAGTCTACACCGCGGCATGCGGCGCTATTCTTCTCACTGCACTAACGGTCGCGGCAGCGGCCCAGCAGGACAAGCTAGCTTCCGGCGCGGAGCGCACCGCGCAGACGCTGGAACGCATCCGCGCCGAGCCGCTCGCGCTTCGCGACTTCCTCAAGCGCATGCCGAAAGGCGCCGACCTGCACAGCCATTTAATGCCGAGACGCATATTCGCGATGCGATTGCCGACGGGCTATGCGTGGATCAGGACGCCAAGGCGTTTGCCAAGTCGCAGCCAGTGATCGCGGGCGCAGAGCTTGAGCCCGTGTGCGAGCAGGACCAAGTTCCGGCGACCGCGCTTCCCAAGAACCAGCGCCTCTATAATGGTCTGGTCTATTCCTTCTCGATGCGCGGCTTCGTGCCGTCGGCCGGCATCACCGGGCACGACCATTTCTTCGACGCGTTCGCCAAATTTGGCGGCACCGATCCTAGCCACACTGGCGAATGGGTCGATGAGGTCGCCGCTCGCGCCGCAAGCCAGAACATCCAATATCTTGAGCTGATGGTCACGCCAACTTGGCGTCGGCTCAACACCATCACCAGAGACATGACGTGGCGCGAGGACCTGAAGTCACTTAAGGACGAGCTTATGGCGAAGGGCTTGTTGGACGACATTCCCGCCGCCCACGCCTTCCTCGACGAGGCCGACGCGCTCAGGCGCGATCGTGGGCGCTGTGGGACGTCAGACGAGAGTCCCGCCTGTCAGGTCGAAACGCGCTACATCTATCAAGTCTTCCGCAATACGCCGAAGGAGAGCGTGCTCGCCCAGACGCTTTTCGGCTTCGAGTTGGCGTCAGTCGATCCGCGCGTGGCGGGGATCAATCTCGTCGGTAGCGAAGACGACTACGCCGCGATGGCCGACTATGCCGTCCACATGCGAATTTTCCAATTTGCACGCGGGCTTTATCCCAAGGTTCATCTCAGCCTGCACGCGGGCGAGCTGTCGCTTGGGCTCGTTCCACCGGAAGGCCTCTGTTGCCATGTGCGCCAGGCAGTGGATGTCGCGCGCACTGACCGCATCGGCCACGGGGTGGACGTGACCTATGAGGACGATGCGGAGACGCTGCTCAATGACATGGCGGCGAAGCGGGTGCCGGTCGAGATCAACCTCACCAGCAACGAGGATGTGCTCGGCATCAGCGGCAAGAACCACCCCTTCCCGATCTATCGCAAATTCGGCGTGCCGGTGGCGCTCTCGACCGACGACGAAGGTATCGAGCGCATCGACCTCACCCACGAATATGTCCGCGCGGCCGAGAGCTACGCTCTGTCCTACGCCGACCTCAAGCAGCTCGTGCGCAACAGCCTTGAATACAGTTTTCTGCCCGGCGTGAGCCTGTGGGCCGCCCCTGACTTTGCCCGCTTGGCCGATGCTTGCGGTGGCGACGTCGCCGGCGCGGATAAGCCGTCCTCAGCCTGTGAGACGTTTCTCAAAGGGAGCGAAAAGGCTGAGCAGCAATGGGAACTCGAAAAGCGGTTTCAGGCTTTTGAAAGCGGCTTCTAATCCCGCTGGGGCTGCGGCCATCGACCACAACCTTTGCGCCGCCTGCTCATAACCGGCGTGTTAAAAGCGGGGGCTCAACAGGAGAGCTGCCATGAGCCTGATCGAGACCCGCGGTCACCAAATGTTCCCCGTTTTCGATGCTGGCCAGATCGAGACGGCCAAACGTTTTGCGAGCGGTCCGGCGCGCGAATTCGCCCCGGGTGATATCGTCTTCGAGGTTGGGGAGCGTCAGGCGCCTGCCTGGCTCGTGCTCAAGGGTTCGATCGATGTCGTGCGGCGTGACGGCCTCAATCGGGAGGCCGCCATCACCACCCATCACGCCGGCCAATTCTCCGGCGAGTTGAGTCAGCTCTCCGGGCGCGAGACGCTCGCTCAAGGTATGGCAGGCGCAGAAGGTTGCACCGCGCTTCCCTTCGATGCTGCTCACGTGCGCGCCTTGATAATCGGCTCGGCCGAGATCGGCGAGATCCTGATGCGCGCCTTCATCTTGCGGCGCATGGGGCTGCTCGAGGCCGGCGAAAAAGGTGGCGTTGGCTCGGTGCTGGTCGGCATTCCGGGCACCGCGGAGCTGACGCGGCTTGAGGGCTTTCTCCGCCGCAACGGTTATCCCTACGCGGTGCTCGACGCGGTCAACGATGCGGATGGTCGCGCAGTGGTGGAGCGCTTTGGCGTGCTGCCGGAAGAGCTCCCGCTGCTGCTCTGTCCCAACGGAACCGTGCTGAAGCGGCCTTCGGACGCGGAAGCCGGTGGCTGTCTCGGCATCACGCCGGAGCTTGATCCGAACGCCGTGTTCGATGTGGCGGTGGTCGGGGCCGGACCTGCCGGTCTTGCCGCCGCGGTCTATGGCGCCTCGGAGGGTCTTTCGGTGCTCGTGCTCGACAGCCGCGCCTTCGGCGGCCAGGCCGGCGCTTCGGCCCGTATCGAAAATTATCTCGGTTTTCCCACCGGCATCTCAGGCCTCGCGCTCGCCGGGCGCGCCTTCAACCAGGCGCTGAAATTCGGCGCCGAGATCGCCATACCGCTGGAGGTGGCGAAGCTCGATTGCGGCGGCGCTGACGGGAAGTCGTCCGGCTCGCTCAAGCTCGAACTCACCAACGGCAATGTCGTGCGCGCGCGAACCGTGGTGGTCGCGTCCGGCGCGCGCTACCGCCGCCCGCCAATCGGGAACCTTGCCGAGTTCGAAGGCGCCGGTGTGTCCTATTGGGCCTCGCCCGTGGAAGCAAAGCTCTGCGTGGGCGAGGAGGTTGCGCTCGTCGGCGGCGGCAATTCGGCGGGGCAGGCCGTGGTGTATCTGGCACCGAAAGTGAAGTATCTGCATCTCGTGGTGCGCGGAGCGGGTTTGGAGGCGTCGATGTCGCAATACCTCATCG
>DATDLA010000220.1:0-6283 GCA_036519535.1 Methyloceanibacter sp. | reverse complement strand
GCGACCGACGTCGTGCCAGCCATCGGCGTCGATTTTCGCCGTGTCGAGGCTTTGCTTGAGCAGCGAACGCATCACCTCGTCGGTGAAGAGCTCCATGCCGCAATCGGTGTGGTGGACGACGAACCACTCTTCCGTGCAGCTTGTGGGAGATGACCAACGAGCGGATGGCATCGTCGCTCGCGCGCCCGCCGGCGTTGCGGATGACGTGGGCATCACCTTCCTTGAGGCCGGTGAATTTGGCGGGATCGAGCCGCGCATCCATGCAGGTCAGAATTGCGAAGCGGCGAGCGGGCGGCAAAGGAAGCTTGCCCTTGTCGCCGAAATCCCCGGCATAGGTCGCATTCGCTGCAAGGACTTCTGTGTGAACTTTCGTCATGACGCGCTCCTTAAGGCGGGGGTTCCGAAGTCGGATGCGAGGTCGACGCGCGTCAGCGTGCGTCGATTCGATCCACCTCCGCGGGAGTGTCGCAGAAGCGGCCTTGACGAGCGAGCAACGGCTTGGCGCGGAATGCCGTTGCCAGGGCCAAGATCGTCTAGCCCAAGCCCTGGCCGTGGTATCGGTTTCTCGCGCCGGCAATGACCGGGGCTTACATGCCCATGGCCTTGTGGGCTTCGGCCATATGCTCCATGCAGCCGGCTTCGTTGCCCTTTTTCATCTCGGCCTTCGACATGTCGAGATGCATAGTCGCTTCCTTCTTCGCGGCCTCGTCTTTCATGTCGGCGATCATCTTGTCCATTTGCGCCATATGGGCTTCGGTGCACTCGCCCGCCGCATAAGCGGGTGAAAGGCTCATGACCGCAACGAAGGCGGCAACAGGAAGCACTTTGAACATGACATCCTCCCTTTACGCTTTGACGTAAGCCCTCATTAAACGCCAGCAGCCAACACTTGGCTGCTGAAAAGAGAAAATTTTTCCTGCTTGGCGACACCGCAATTTGGCCAATTGACAGGGTAAATGGCCGCAAGGACCCGTCATTGACCCGCCACAGCCCCGTGGTCTAGCTGGCGAAACAGGGGACGACCGATGAGTCGGGTTTCCGTCATTGCCGTGGTTCTCTTGTCGCTTGCCGGCAGCGCGGCCGCCTTGGCCGAGGAGCCGCTCGCGCCGCAACAATGCTGGACACCGACAGCGCTGTCCGGCACCGAGGCCGAGCTCAAGCATGTGCCTGACCACCGGTCGCTCGACCTTGCGCCGCTCAAGCAAGTGACCCTCGCCCCGGCAATTCCGGTCGCGCCTGCGCTCCGTGGATCGATCCGCAGCGTCGAGCTGCCGCCGGACAAGAAGCTGATCGCGCTCACCTTCGATCTTTGCGAGGAGAACGGTTACGTGTCCGGCTATGACGGCCGCATCGTCGATCTTCTGCGCGCCGAAGGCATCAAAGCGACTTTCTTCGCCGGCGGCAAATGGATGGAGACGCACCCCGAGCGCGCGCAACAGCTGATCGCCGATCCTCTGTTTGAGGTCGGAAGTCATGGCTTGCGGCATCTCGACCTGTCCCATGCCAATGACGCCACGCTCGGCGAGGAGATCACCCTCACCGAGGCAGCCTATGCCCGCGCGAGGACGGCGCTTGCGTCTCGCCATTGCCTCGTCGGCGCCTCACCCCCGGCACCGCCGGCGCAGCTCACGCTGCTTCGCTTCCCCTATGGCCGCTGCAACGACAAGGCCCTCGTCGCCGCAGGAGACGCGGGACTTCTGTCGGTGCAGTGGGATCTGGTCACCGGCGACCCAGACCCGCGCGTGTCGGCCAAGACCATCGCCAACACCATTCTCACCAAGGCCCATCCCGGGGCCATCGTCGTGGCGCACGCCAATGGCTGCGGCCACAACACCTCGGCGGCGCTTGCCATCGCGCTGCCCAAGTTGAAGGAGCAGGGGTACAGCTTCGTCACGGTGAGCGAGTTGATCGCAGCGGGCAAACCGGTGATCGCGACGCGCTGCTATCAGAACAACCCCGGCGACATGACACGCATCGCAAGGTCCTCGGTCCGGCGCGGCAGCCATGACCTCCTCTCTATTTTCGGCCCCTCCGATTGAGCTTGGGCGCGCGGCCGCCGGCGCCGTGCGCCTTCTGCCGCTCGAGCCAAGCTCATGCGCGAGCCTCGCCACGGGCATCGTGGCCATGGAGCCCTGGTCGGTGATGAACTACCCGGCCGAGACGCTCGCGGCATTTCTCTTGAGGCCCGACGCAGGAGACCCCCGCTATGTGGTCAGCGTGAATGATGAAGAGACAGGGGTGGTGTCGGTGCGTCACCCCTGGCTCAAGGGGCCTTACCTCGAGCTGCTTGCCCTCTTGCCGCAGGCGCAAGATCAAGGCATCGGGTCTAGCATCATGGCCTGGTTCGAATCTACCGCACTCCAACACCGGGCGCGTAATCTCTGGGTCTGTGCCTCGTCCTTCAACGCGCGGGGCTTGCGCTTCTATGAGCGCCATGGCTTCACCAGAGCCGCGACGCTGCCAGGCCTCGTCGCCGACGGTTACGACGAAATTCTGTTGCGCAAATTTCCGCTTCAGCCTGAAGCGTGACGGCTCACCGGTATTGCGGCGGGGTGACCTATTGAGCGGGAGCGCCTGAAGCGGGGGCGTCAGGGTCGATGTCGGGAATGTCCTTGATGTCGGCGTCAGGCGAATGGTCGACAAACATCACGCCGCCGTCGATCGATACCGTCTCGCCGCCCTTCAATTCGTACTCGTCGCCGTTCTCAAGCTTGATCTTGCAGCCGCCACTGCACGGTGCATCGACTTGCTTCTCGGACTCGATGGTCATCTCGTTGGACGAGCCGCCGGCGATCACCGTAATCTTGTGAGGTTTCGGATCGACATTGGAGATGGTGAGCGCCTGCGCGGGAACGGCGCAGAGTAAGGCGAACGCCCCAAGGGCGGCAGTGCCGACAAACCTCATCGAGTTCCTCCCCAAATGACCAAGTCCGGACAACTTATCATAGTGCCGCCTGATGACGGCAAGGGTTCGATATCACGGGGAAATTTGCGCGTGGAGAGGGAACCGAATCGGCTGGGCCTGCGTTTTCCGCGAGCTGACAAGAACAGGGGATTCGCTGCGGATTAAAAGAGCCCTGGCGGGCGCCAAAAAGACTCCTTAAAATCGCCCTCTTAGAGCCAAAGACCGCATCGATCGGAAAGGAGGCTTCCCATGGAGCTTACCGGTACCGTGACGGCCATTCTGGCTTTGATGTCATTCGGATTTGTCGCTGCGATCATCCTCGGGATGATCTGACCCGCTCTCCCAATATCATTCGGCCGCGTCGGCGATCCGCTTCGGATCGTAGTTGAGGATCGGCCCGAGCCAGCGCTCGGCCTCCTCAACCGGCCAGCTTTTGCGGGCGGCGTAATCCTGCACCTGGTCCCGGCCGATCTTGCCCACGCCGAAATAGTGGCTCTCGGGATGCGCGAAATAGAGCCCTGAGACCGCGGCGGCGGGCCACATCGCGTACGATTCGGTGAGCCTTAGCCCGGTCGCCTTCTCGGCGTCGAGAAGTTTGAAAATCGTGCGCTTCTCGGTGTGGTCCGGCTGCGCCGGATAGCCTGGTGCGGGCCGGATGCCGGCATAGGCTTCCGCGATCAGCTCCTCGTTGGAGAGCTTCTCGTTCGACGCGTAAGCCCACAGTTCGCGGCGGACCTTCTCGTGCAGCGCCTCGGCGAAAGCCTCGGCCAGCCGGTCGGCGAGCGCCTTGACCAGGATCTTGGAGTAGTCGTCGTTGGCGCGGTCGAAGCGCCGCGCCACATCCTCCTCGCCGATGCCGGCGGTGACGGCGAAACCGCCGATATAATCGGGGACGCCGGACTCCTTCGGCGCGACGAAATCGGCGAGCGCCAGATTGGCCTTGTCGCCATCCCGCGCCATCTGCTGACGCAGCGTGTGCAGCGTGGCGAGCACCTTGCTGCGTCTCTCATCAGTGTAAAGCTCGATATCGTCGCCGACGCTGTTCGCCGGCCAGAAGCCGACAACGGCGTTCGCCTTGAGCCACTTCTCCGCGATCAGCTGCTTCAGCATGGCTTGCGCGTCGTCGAAGAGATGGCGCGCAGCCTCGCCATATTTGTCGTCCTTAAGGATGCGGGGGTATGCGCCTTTCAGCTCCCAGGCCTGGAAGAACGGCGTCCAGTCGATGTAGCGGGCAAGCTCGGCCAAGTCGTAGGCGCGGAAGCTGCGCGTCCCGAGGTAGGTCGGCTTCTGCGGCGTGTAAGTCTTCCAATCGAGCTTGAGCCGGTTGGCGCGAGCGTCGGCGATCGACGTGCGGGCCTTCTCGGCGCGCCCGCGGGCATGCGACTCGGCCATGCGCGCATATTCCTCGCGCACCCGCGCAATCGCCTTCGGCCTCTCCTCCGGCGACATCAGGCCCGACACGACGCCGACGGCGCGGCTCGCATCGGTGACGTAGATCGCCTGGCTGCGGTGGTAATTCGGGCTGATCTTCACCGCGGTGTGCACGCGGCTCGTGGTGGCGCCGCCGATCAGAAGGGGCAGGTCGAAGCCCTCGCGCTCCATCTCGGCCGCGACATGGCACATCTCGTCGAGCGACGGGGTGATCAGGCCGGAGAGGCCGACGATGTCGGCCTTCCGCTCCTTGGCCGTGTCGAGGATCTTTTGCGCCGGAACCATGACGCCGAGATCGATGACCTCGTAATTGTTGCATTGAAGCACGACGCCGACGATGTTCTTGCCGATGTCGTGCACGTCGCCCTTGACCGTGGCGAGCACGATCCGCCCCGCAGGCTCGCCTTGGGCGAGGCCAAGCTCCTCCTTCTCCTTCTCCATGAAGGGCATCAGATAGGCGACCGCCTGCTTCATCACGCGGGCCGACTTCACCACTTGCGGCAGGAACATCTTGCCTGAGCCGAACAGGTCGCCGACCACGCTCATGCCGGCCATCAGCGGGCCTTCGATCACATGCAGAGGGCGCTTCGCCTTGGCGCGCGCCTCCTCGGTATCCTCATCGATGAAGGTGGCGATGCCGTGCACCAGCGCATGGGTGAGCCGGTCCTCCACCGGCTTCTCGCGCCAGGCAAGGTCGACCTCGCGCTTCTGCGCCCCCTCCCCGCGATATTTCTCCGCCGCCTCGAGCAGGCGATCGGTGGCGTCGGCGCGGCGGTTGAGGATCACGTCCTCGACCAGCTCGCGGAGCTCAGGATCGATATCGTCGTAAAGCGCGAGCTGGCCGGCATTGACGATGCCCATGTCCATGCCTGCGTGGATGGCGTGATAGAGGAACACCGAATGCATCGCCTCGCGCACGCGCTCGTTGCCGCGGAAGGCGAAGGAGAGATTGGAGACGCCGCCGGAGATATGCACGTAAGGCAGCTCAGCCTTGATGCGGCGGGTGGCGTCGATATAGGCGCGCGCGTAGTTGCTGTGCTCCTCGATGCCCGTAGCCACAGCGAAGATGTTGGGATCGAAGATGATGTCTTCCGGCGGGAAGCCGACTTTCTCGGTGAGGAGCTTGTAGGCGCGCTTGCAGATCTCGAATTTTCGCTCCGCCGTCTCGGCCTGGCCCTGCTCGTCGAAGGCCATCACCACCACGGCGGCGCCGTAGCGGCGCACCTTCTTGGCATGATCCAGGAAGGGCCCCTCGCCTTCCTTCATGCTGATCGAGTTGACCACCGACTTGCCTTGCACGCATTTCAAGCCGGCCTCGATCACCGACCATTTCGATGAGTCGATCATGATCGGCACGCGCGAGATGTCCGGCTCGGCGGCGAGCAGATTGAGGAAAGTCACCATGGCGGCTTCGGAATCGAGCATGCCCTCGTCCATATTGACGTCGAGCATGTTGGCGCCGTTCTCGACCTGCTGGCGCGCGACTTCGAGCGCGGCCGCGAAGTCGTTGGCCTCGATCAGCTTGCGGAAGCGCGCGGACCCGGTGACGTTGGTCCGCTCGCCGACCATGACGAAATTCTGCGCGCCGTTGGTCACTTCGCCTCACCCATGCACGAAGGGCTCGAGGCCCGAGAGGCGCATCTTGTGCGGAACCTCCGGGACACGGCGCGGCGGGTACTTCGCGACGGCAGCGGCGATGGCGCTGATGTGCTCAGGCGTGGTGCCGCAGCAGCCGCCGACAATATTGATGAGCCCATCGCGCGCCCATTCCTCCAGCAATCCCGCCATGTGCTTCGGCGTCTCGTCATATTCGCCCATCTCGTTGGGAAGCCCGGCATTGGGATAGACGCTCACCAGCGTGTCGGCGACATGGGAGATCTCGTCGACCGAGGGACGAAGCTGCTCGGCGCCGAAGGAGCAATTGAGCCCCACCGAGAATGGCCGCAG
>DATDLA010000219.1:0-3530 GCA_036519535.1 Methyloceanibacter sp. | reverse complement strand
CCACCGTTCCATCGACGCGGATATCGCGATCGGGGGAGAGGGCGGCGTCATGACAGATGCGCCGGACCCCACACGGGGTGCAGAATTCCGACGGGGCTAAGCATAAAGCGCAGAACCTTAACTGCAAGTTCCACGAAAGCGGCTATGCAATGGATGAGGTAAACGTCCGCTAAATCATATTGGTGCCCCCTAGGGCAACTGGCCCTTGTATGTGCCGCCGAAAAGTGTGTCGGTCAGACCCTCGTGTACGTGCCCCCGCCACTGGCGCCTTCGTTGAGGTTCATAGTATCCTCCTCCGTCGCGGCACATTTTATCACAGCGCCAAGATATGCGTGCGCGGCTTGAGGGCGGCAAGCGCTTGCCTGTCCCAAGAATGATGCTGAGTCATCGAAAAATATTAATGATGGTGCCCCCTAGGGGGATCGAACCCCTGTTTTCAGGTTGAAAACCTGACGTCCTGACCATTAGACGAAGGGGGCTTGGCAAGCATCCAAAGCCTGTCAGCCTCGCGGCTCATATAGAAAGCTTTGCTGGCGCGGGCAAGCTAAGGCGGCCCTGCCACTTCGGCGGCATCCTCGATGATGAGCTCGACGCCGTCACGCCCGTTCCAGGTGTCGCGGCGGAGACGGCCGGCAACATGCAGTTTTGTGCCTTCCGCCTTGAGCAGCAGCTTGGCGAGCGGCGTATCGCCGACGCGGAAGGCCACGGCCTCGAGACGCGCGCCATTTGCAGCGCTGAGCGTGCAGCGGACATGCTGTTCATTGATGATGCGGACCCTCGACAGGCGATGGGCGGGGAACGCAAAGCGCGGCTCGGGATGGCCGGCGCCGTAGGGCCCTGCCCGGTCGAGCAGATCCATGAATTCGGTGTTGGCTCCTGCCGACGAGAGCGCGCCGTCGATGGCGAGCGGGCGCGAAGCGGTAGCCGCGGCAACGGAGACGGCGAGGCGCTCGCCGAGGAAGGCCAGCACATCATCTTCTTTCCGCCGGTCGAGCTTGAAGCCTGCGGCCATGGCGTGTCCTCCGCCCGTGGCGAGGAGACCGCCATTCACGGCGTCCCTGACAACACGGCCAAGATCGACGGTGGCGATCGAGCGCGCCGACCCGGTGCCCTGACCGTCAGGCTCCCAGGCGGTGACAAAAGTCGGCAGATTGAATCGCTCGGCGATCCGCCCGGCGACGAGACCGAGCAGGCCCTTATGCCAGCCATCGGCGCCGAGCCAGATAAAGGGGCGGCGCGCATCGAGCGCGCGCTCGGCAGCCACGAAGGCTTCGCCAAGCATGCGCTCCTCGATCGCCTTACGCTCGGTGTTGAGCGCTTCGAGCTTTGCCGCGATGGCGCGCGCCTCGCTCTCGTCGTCGCAAGCGAGCAGCTTGGCGCCGAGGCCTGAGGCCCCTACCCTGCCGCCGGCATTGATGCGTGGACCGAGGATGAAGCCGAGCGTGTAGCAGGTCGGCGCCGATTCGATGCGCGCGCTGTCGGCGAGCGCGCGCAGGCCGGCATTGTGCCTGAGCCGCAAGACCTGCAGCCCCTTGGCCACGAGCGCGCGGTTCACGCCCTTGAGCGGAACCACGTCGCACACGGTGGCGAGCGCCACGAGGTCGAGCAGGCCAAGCAAGTCTGGCTCAGTGCCAGTGCGATAAAAGCCGTCGCGGCGAAGGACGCGCGTAGTGGCGACAAGGAAGAGAAACACCACGCCAGCCGCTGCAAGATGTCCCTGGCCCGAGAGATCGTCCTGACGGTTGGGGTTGAGCACCGCAAAGGCAGGCGGCAACTCCTCGTCGGCCTGGTGGTGGTCGACGACAATGACCTCCGCTCCGCATCTGTTGGCTGACTCGATGGCAGCGCTCGCGGCGGTGCCGCAATCGACGGTGATGATGAGTCTTGCGCCTTCCTCGGCGAGCCCGGCGAGCGAGGTAGGCGTTGGGCCGTAGCCTTCGCTGAGGCGGTCGGGTATGTAGGCTGCCGCCGTCTGACCGTGGGCGCGCAGGAAGCGCTGGATGAGCGCCACCGAGGCCGCGCCATCGACATCGTAATCGCCGAAAATGGCGATGGGCGCGCGCGCGGTGATGGCGCGGGCGAAGCGCATCGCCGCCAGCTCCATGTCCTGCAAGCTTGCCGGGTCCGGCAGGAGATGACGGAGAGAGGGGTCGAGAAAGTGCGAGAGCGTCGCGGAGTCGGCGCCGCGCGCGGCGAGCAGCCGCCCGATCAGCTCCGGCACGCCATGGGCTTGCGCGATGGCCATCGCGGTTGCGGCGCGTGAGGGATCGAGGCGCTCGACCCAACGCAAGCCGCGGGCCGACCGCTCCACGCCGAGGAAGGCGGAAGAGGACTCATGGTCCAATGTCTTGTAGCTGAGGGCCGCGGTCACGCTGGTAAGCACCTGCCAAACTGGTCAAGCGCTTAGCCTAGCTGATTCGCGGGGCCTGCCGAGAAGCTCAGTCGCAGGCGCCCACGTCGCGATATTCGGTCCTGATCCAGCGCACGGTGCCGGTCCGCGCCCGCATGACCACGGAATGGGTGAAAATCGTGTTCCGGCTCAAGCGCACGCCTTCTAGAAGCGAGCCGTCGGTGATGCCGGTTGCAGCGAAGATGACATCGCCGGCAGCCATGTCGCGCATGGTGTATTTGCGCCCGAGGTCGACGATGCCGGCGGCGCGGGCGCGTTCGCGCTGAGGGGCATTGGTGGCGATGAGCCGCCCCTGGATCTGGCCGCCGATGCAGCAGAGCGCCGCAGCAGCGAGCACGCCTTCGGGGGCACCGCCAACGCCCATATAGATGTCGATGCCGGTATCCTGCGGCTCGGTGGTGTGGATCACGCCGGCAATATCGCCGTCGCCGATCAGCCGAACCGCGGCGCCAGCGGCGCGCACGTCCTCGATCAGCTTGGCATGACGCGGGCGGTCGAGGATGCAGGCGGTGATCTCAGTCACCGGCACGCCCTTGGCCCTGGCAAGCGCGTTCAAATTGTCGGCGGGCGAAGCGTCGAGATCGACCAGGTCTTGCGCGTAACCCGGTCCGATGGCGATCTTGTCCATATATAGGGTCGGCACCTTCAACAGGCTGCCGCGCTCGGCGATGGCCATGACGGAGAGGGCATTGGGGAGCGCCTTGGCGGCGAGGGTCGAGCCTTCCACCGGGTCGACCGCGATATCGACCTCAAGCCCGGAGCTTGAGCCGGCGCCGACCGTCTCGCCAATATAAAGACGCGGCGCCTCGCTCTCCTCCCCCTCGCCGACGACGATGACGCCTTGGATGGGAAGGTCTGAGAGCTGGCGGTACATGGCGTTGATAGCGGCGGCATCGGCGGCGGCCTCGTCGCCGCGCCCGCGGAGACGCGCGGCCGCGATCGCGGTTGCTTCCGTCACCCTGACGATTTCAAGGCCGAGGACACGATCGAGCTTATGGCTCTCTTGAGCGGTTGCCACCTCGGATCCTCCCTGGCACTTGAGCGGTCGAGCCGCCTTTTTGCGCCCCAATGGGTATCACAACGACCCTTGAAACGTCTTTGTTTCTGCGGTAAATTGCCC
>DATDLA010000218.1:0-4261 GCA_036519535.1 Methyloceanibacter sp. | reverse complement strand
CTTCACTGGCCGCGACGTGGTTCGCCGCGAGCTGGTCGGCAAGATCGTCGACGCCTATGAGGCGGCGCCCAAGCGGGGTGAGCGCCATGGCTGACCCGGGCCCAAGTAGCACCGGCTCATCGCTCGCGGTGGAGGTCATCCGCCATGCGGAGATTTGGGACCGCATCGCGATGGGCGACGCCACACTCGCGCGAGCGGCGCGTGCCGCCTTCACAGCGGCTCCGCACGCTCGGCAGAAGACTTGCGAGGCGACCATCGTCTTGACCGACGATGCCGAAATGCGCGCGCTGAACCGCGCCTGGCGCGGCAAGGACTCTTCCACCAATGTGTTGTCGTTTCCCGCGGGCTACTCTCCCGGCGCGATCGTCAACGAACCGCGCCCGCTCGGCGATGTGGTGCTTGCGGCCGAAACCGTGTTCGCCGAGGCCGCCGACAGGGACATTCCGGCCGCCGATCACGCCGTTCATCTCGTGGTGCATGGCATGCTGCATCTCTTCGGCTTCGACCATGAGCGCGATGAAGACGCCGAGGCGATGGAGGCGCTTGAGACCAAGGTGCTCTCAGCGCTCCGCATCGCCGATCCCTACGCGGAGGACGCGCAAGCCGACCCTGCCGAGGTATCGCCATGAGCAACGCTCCGCTCTCCGACGACGAGCTTCCGGCCGCCAGCGATTCGTTGCCCGAGGAAGAGCCGTCCTGGCTCGAGCGCCTGCTCGCGCGCTTCGGGCTCGGCGAAGAGCCCGACCTGCGCGAGGTGATCGAGGACGCGCTTGCCCGTGGCACGACGGACGGCGACACCTTCAGCGGCCAAGAGCGCGCCATGCTGCTCAACACGCTCCGCTTCGGCAAGCTCACCGTCGAGGACGTCATGGTCCCGCGCGCCGACATCATCGCCGTGGAGGAATCGATGACCGTCGCCGAGCTGATGGGCGTGTTCCGCGAGGCTGAGCATTCGCGGCTCCCGGTCTATCGCGAAACGCTCGACGACCCGCGCGGCATGATCCATATCCGCGACCTCATGTCGTGGATCACCACCGCGGCGGAGAAGAGCGGCGGGCCGAACCTCGATCTCGGCGCGGTCGATCTTGCGAGCAGCGTGGGCTCGATCGACATCACCCGCGAAATTCTCTACGTGCCACCGTCGATGCCGGTGCTCGACCTCTTGCTGCGCATGCAGCTGTCGCGGCGGCATCTTGCGCTCGTGGTCGACGAATATGGCGGCACCGACGGTCTCGTCTCCATCGAGGACCTGGTCGAGGAGGTGGTCGGCGAGATCGAGGACGAGCATGACGTCGCCGAGGAAGCGATGATCCGCGAAGACCCGAGGCTCGGACTCGTCGCCGATGCCCGAACGCCGATCGAGGATCTCGCGCGGCATCTCGGCGTCGAGCTCGTTACGCCCGAGCAAGAAGAGGACATCGACACCATCGGAGGTCTCGTGTTCTCGCTTGCCGGCCGCATCCCGGCGCGCGGCGAGCTGGTGCGCCACCCGAGCGGCATCGAGTTCGAGGTGCTGGAGGCCGATCCGCGCCGCATCAAGAAGCTGCGCATCCATAGCACCCAAGAGCGCAAAGAGACGCCAACCGAAACGCCAGCGCCCGAGAGCAGCTGAGTGCTTTCGACGCCCGTGCAAGCGGCAGCCGAGTGGATCGCGACGCTGAAGGGGTGGAAGCGCGCTTCGCTCGCGGCCTTCGCGGGCGCCATCTCCGTGCTCGCCTTTGCCCCCTTACATGTCTGGCCGATGCTGTTCTTGAGCTTCGGCCTGCTCGTCTGGCTGCTCGACGGGTGCCATGCCGACCACACAGCGCTTGGCACGCGGCTCCGATGCGCCGCGCTCATCGGATTCTGGTTCGGCTTCGGCTATTTCCTCACCGGTCTTTATTGGACCGCCGAAGCCTTTCTGGTCGAGCCCTGGCGTCACGGCTGGCTTATCCCCTTCGCCATGACGGGGCTCGCCGGCGGCATGGCGCTGTTTTATGCGGCGGCTGCGGTGCTTGCCGCGGTCCTGTGGCGCCCCGGCGCCGCAAGGGTGTTCGCGGTGGCAATCGCCTTCGGCCTCGCCGAGTTTGCCCGTGGCCATGTGCTGACCGGGCTCCCCTGGAACCTCGTGGGATACGGGCTCGCGGCAACTCTTCCCATGATGCAGGCAGCGTCGATCTTCGGCGTCTACGCGCTTAGCCTGCTTGCGCTCTTGCTGTTCGCCAGCCCCCTCGCCATTTGGGCGCCGCAAGGCTCAGGCCTCGCGCGGCCCATCAGCACCGCGCTTCTCACGCTCTTCTTCTCGGTGGCGCTTGCTGCCGGCGCGATGTGGGGAGAGGCGCGGCTCGCGATCGCCGGCGCCACGACCACAGGCGTGCGGCTCCGCATCGTCCAGGCCAATGTTGATCAGGCCAACAAATGGCGGCCTGAGAACAGCACCGAAATCTTCAACACCTATCTCGATCTCACCAAATCCGGCGGCGGTGCGGGAGGGCTCGACCGCATCTCTCTCGTGGTCTGGCCGGAGACCGCGGTTCCTTTTCTGCTCGCGGACTCCTCCGAGGCGCTTAACGCAATCGCCGATGTGCTGCCGGAGGGCACGAGCCTGCTCTTGGGATCGGCGAGAGTGGTCGCGCAGCGCGACGCCGGGGGGAGCTTTGCCGCCGAGCGCATCTACAACAGCCTCATCGTGGTCGGCGACAAGGGTCAGATCCTCGGCAGCTACGACAAGGTCCACCTCGTGCCGTTCGGCGAATATCTTCCGTTTCAGGATTTCATGGAGAGCCTCGGCTTCTTGCAGCTCACCGGCATCCGCGGCGGCTTCAGCGCAGGTACCGGGTCCCGCCTGCTCTCAATTCCTGGCGCGCCGCCGGCGCGGCCGCTCATTTGCTACGAGATCATTTTTCCCGACGAGGTGGTCGACAATTCGCAGAGACCTGGCTGGTTCTTGAACGTCACCAACGATGCTTGGTTCGGCACGAGCGCAGGTCCTTATCAGCATTTTCATCAGGCACAACTTCGCGCCGTCGAGCAAGGCTTGCCCGTGGTGCGCGCCGCCAACACCGGCATCTCGGCGATCATCGATCCCTACGGGCGCGTGCTCGGCGAGCTTGGTCTGAAGCAAGAAGGAGTCGTCGACGGATTTTTGCCTGAGGCTTTGCCGATTACGAAATTCGTAATGTGGGGACGCTGGATCGAACTCGCGGTTCTCTCACTTGCGCTTCTTGGCTACCTCGCATTTTCTCATTGGCAGGTGAACCAAAGTGGGCCTAGGCGTGATGAATAGGCGTGAATAAGCGTAATGCAGGAATTGCGGGCATTTGAAACTCTTTGCAAATGCCTCGCAACGCGAACAGCATGCGGAAGACGTCAACGTGCGGCTCCTAAGTGCTTGACGGACCTAGGAACCGCCCCTAATTAGTTCTTGATCTGGGGGACGACACAAAGCGTCGGTAATCGTACAACCATCATGACCCTGGTGAGCGAACGCATGGCAGGCAAGAAGCCTAACCCGGTGGATCAGCACGTGGGGAGCCGGGTCCGTTTGCGCCGTATGTTGCTCGGCATGAGCCAAGAGCGCCTCGGCGAAAGCATGGGACTCACGTTTCAGCAGGTGCAGAAATACGAGAAGGGTGTGAACCGCATCGGCGCGAGCCGGCTGTTCCAGATCTCCAAGATCCTCGACGTCCCGGTTCAATTCTTCTTCGAGGAAGCACCTCATGTCGACGGGCGCAGGACGCCCGGCATGGCGGAAGCGGACTCCGAGGCCTTCATCCTCGAATTCCTCAACAGCCGCGAGGGTCTCGAGCTCAACCGCGCCTTCGTCAAGATCGCCGATCCGAAAGTCCGCAAGAGCGTGGTCGATCTCGTTCGGGCGGTGAGCGCGAGCAGCGATAACACCTAAACGTCATCAGGCGGCTTGACCGCCACCCCTCTTCTTGTATTAAGCCGGCGCGGGACAACCGTCCCGTCCTTCACCGTCGGATTCATAGAGGGTCAAGTGGCGAACAGTCGAAACTATCTCTTCAGCAGCGAGTCGGTGTCGGAAGGTCACCCCGACAAGGTGTGCGACCGCATCTCCGATGCCGTGGTCGATCTCTATATGGCCGCCGATCCGCATTCGCGCGTAGCGATCGAAACCTTGGTGACGACCAACCGCATCGTCATGGCGGGCGAGGTGCGCGGACCGGAATCCGTGACAGCGGCGCTGATCGAGGACGCGGCGCGGCGCGCCGTGCGCGAGATCGGCTACGAGCAGAAGGGCTTTCACTGGAAGAACGCC
>DATDLA010000217.1:0-5941 GCA_036519535.1 Methyloceanibacter sp. | reverse complement strand
TTATCCCTCCGGCGAGCATCTGCCCATCTATGACGCGGCGATGCGCTACGCGGGCGAAGGCGCGCCGCTCGTGGTCTTCGCCGGCAAGGAATATGGCACGGGCTCCTCGCGCGATTGGGCGGCAAAGGGCCCGCGGCTCCTTGGGGTGAGGGCGGTCGTCGCCGAAAGCTTCGAGCGCATTCACCGCTCGAACCTGATCGGCATGGGGATCCTGCCGCTGGTGTTCGCGGAAGGGATGTCCTGGCAGACACTTGGGTTGACCGGTGTCGAGACGGTGAGCCTGCAGGGCTTGAGCGAGATCAAGCCTGGCCAGTGGATCGAGGCCGATATGACCTACGGCGATGGAACGAAGCGCGCCGTCCCGTTGCTCGCGCGCATCGACACCTTCGACGAGCTCGACTATTTCCGCAACGGCGGCATTCTGCATTTCGTGTTGCGCAGCCTCGCGAAAGAGGCCGCCTAAACCCCGCCTATTCCGCCGGTTGGAGCGCCGCCGACGCCCGCATCTCGGTCCATGATTGGCCGAGAACGATCCAAGAGCCGTGGAGCGCAAGGCATGCCATGGTGGCGGCAACCACGATGTCGGGCCAGCCGGTCCCGGTGCCGAACACGCCGAGCGCCGCGAGCAGCACCGCAAGGTTGCCGAGCACATCGTTGCGCGTGCAAATCCACGCAGAGCGCATGTTCGAGTCGCCCTCGCGGAACGCCCATAGCAGCGCGAACGAAACCGCATTGGCGAGGAGTGCGGCGGTACCCACCGCGCCCATGGTGAACGCCTGCGGCACGGTGCCGTGCCAGGCATGCCAGGCCGTGACGCCGATGACCCAAAGCCCGAAAAGGCCCATGGTCGCGCCCTTCGCGAAGGCCGCCATGGCGCGAAAGCGCAGCGCCATGCCCACGACGAGCAGGCTGATGACGTAGTTGCCGGCGTCGCCGAGAAAGTCGAGGGCATCGGCCTGAAGCGACGCCGAACCGGCAGCGAGGCCCGCTACCACTTCGACGCCGAACATGCCTGCGTTGATCGCCAGCACCGCCCACAGGACGCGACGAAATCCGTCCCGCGAATGGGTCTCATCGGTTCGGCCGCAGCAGCTCGCACTCATGCGTATTCCCGATTTGAGAAAGGTGCCAAGTTCACTACTCTCATTTGACGGCGCTCGCCGCAAATTTCAACGAAACACCGGCTCCGCAGTCACCGAGTTGTGACCCCTTTTGAGGCAATTTTTCCGGAAATTTCGGTCTGCATCCGGCATTGTAGGCGCCATGAGGCGCTTTCTTCCGATCTGCGCTGGCGCCGTTGCGGGGATCGCGGCGCTGGCCCTTGCGGCATCAGGCAGGGCCGGCGTTGTCGAGCCGGCGGCCGATGGAAGCAAGGCCGTGGTCGAGCTGTTCACGAGCCAAGGCTGCTCCTCCTGTCCGCCGGCAGATGCGCTGCTCGGAGAGCTCGCTGAGAAGCCGGGCATCGTCGCGCTCTCCTTTTCCGTGGACTATTGGGACTATCTCGGCTGGCGCGACACGCTCGCCAGCCCGTCAAATACCGAACGCCAGCGCAGCTATGCGCGGACGCGCGGCGACGGCAGGGTCTACACGCCGCAAGTCGTGGTCGACGGCATCATCCATGTGAACGGCGCCAACGAGGCGGCGATCGAAATGGCGATGCGGAACGCGGCCAAGCGGCTGCAAGACGACAAGGTGCCGGTCAGCATGCACGCCGATGGCGATACGCTCATCGTCGATGTGGGCGCCGCGCCGGAAGCCTCCGACAAGCGCGCCGGCACGGTATGGCTTGCCATCGCCAAGGAGGTCGAGAAGGTCGAAGTCAAGCGCGGCGAGAATCGCGGCCGCGCGCTCAGCTACCATCATCCGGTGCGCGAGCTCTCGCCGATCGGCATGTGGCACGGCGAGCCGATAGCGCTGCGGCTGCCGCTCAAGGACCTCAAGGCGATGGGCGGGGATTGTCTGTTCGCGCTTCTCCAGATGGAGGATTCAGGGCCCATTCTCGGCGCCGCCGAGTTCGAGTACGCGGAGAAGTGACGCCGGCCAAGCGCGCCGGACGCGCAGCGTAAACCTCCCAACAGCGCAAACAAAAACGGGCCGGAGACCGACCCGTTAGACCCTTGGGAGGAACGCACTAACAAATGAGCCAATGAAATGGCCCGGTCCGAGAGAAGACCCCGGGGGGGCTGGGGGGCTGAGAATCCGAAGCCTCTATCTGGACCGGGCCGAGAGGCAACAGACGATCATCATACCGGTCTTTGGGGCGTGCCAAGGGCTGAACTAGGGCATTACTGTGATTAGTGTTTCAATTTATTACAATGAGTGTAATTTCTGGCATTTGCTTGAATTTCCGCCGATGTCGCGTCATCATGAAGGTTCCGTTACAGGAGGCCCGCATTGAGCGAAACTGAGCCCATACAGTTGCCGCTGGCCCGAGCGGCTGGCGGCGAATCACAGCAGAATGACGGGGTCCACCGGCGCGGCGGAATAGCCTTTAACCGCGAAGAGCTCTCCCAAATCCTGAATGTCTACGGCCGAAAGGTCGCGAGCGGCGAATGGCGTGACTACGCCATCGATATCTTGCGCGAGAAGGCCGTGTTCTCCGTGTTCAGGCGCACGACCGAAGTTCCGCTCTACCGCATCGAGAAGGCGCCGAAACTCTCCCGCCGCCAGGGCGCCTATAGCGTGGTGGCAGCCACGGGGCTGATCTTGAAACGCGGTCATGACCTCGCCCGCGTGCTTCGCGCCCTCGACAAGGGCTTGCGCCTCGTCCAGTGCTAGTCGCCGTCGCAAAAGAAAAGGCCCCAGCCGAAGCCGGGGCCCTGACTTGTGCCCATTAGCTCTCGCTATCGGCGATCGCCGAACAGCTGCAGCAGCATCATGAACAGGTTGATGAAGTCGAGATAGAGCCTGAGCGCTCCCATCACCGCCTTGCGGCCGGCGACCGTACCGTCGTCGCCGACGTAATACATCTCCTTGATCTGCTGGGTGTCGTAGGCGGTGAGCCCGGCAAAGATCAAGACGCCGATCACCGAGATGGCGAATTGCAGCGCCGAGGAGGCCAGGAACAGATTCACCAGCATCGCAATGATGATGCCGATCAGGCCCATGAACAGGAACGAGCCCCAGGCCGAAAGGTCACGCTGCGTGGTATAGCCGTAAAGGCTGAGCGCTCCGAACGACGCGGCGGTGATGAAGAACACACGCGCGATGCTCGCATGAGCGTAGACGAGGAAAATCGACGCGATGGACAGCCCCATCAGCGCGGCGAAGACCCAGAAGGCGATCTGGGCGCCGCTAAGGCTCATCGAATTGATGCGCGCCGAGAGGAAGAACACCATGCCGAGCGGCGCGAAGATCACCACCCATTTGAAGGCACTTGCGAAGATGAAGCTGCCGAAGCTCGTGAGCTGCAGGCCTGCGCCGGTGTCAACCACAGCAAACATATAGGTCAGATAGGCGACCACGCCGGTAATCGCGACGCCGGAGGCCATGTAGTTGTAAACCCGCAGCATATAGGCGCGGAGCCCCTGGTCGATCACGCCGGGTTCGGCGCGGCCGACGGTCGTGCCTTGCGCGTATCGTCTGTCTAAGTCCGCCATTGCTGGTCCTTTCGCCCGTGTTGTTCGAGTCGCTGTAAATTCAGACACTTTGAACAACGATATGGGTGGTCCCTTACCCTTGCGCAAGTGAGCGGAAACGCCTGTCACGCAACATTCGCGAAACGCCCTATTCGCCCCGCAAATAGGGCGCGGCCTTGGCCGACAGCACCCGCCAGGTGGCGATGGCGCCGACCCCAAGCACCAGCGCGAGCGCCAGCATGACGGTTTCAACAGCGGCGAGCCCGGAAAAGGCGAACTTCACCTCGAAGGCCCATTTGCAAAGCGCCCAGGCGGTTATGGTGCCTGCGGCGAGGGCGAAGACGGCGACCGCGGTACCAAGCAGGGCGAATTCGAGCAACTCGGCGCGGACGATCCGCCCGCGCGTGGCGCCGAGCGTCTTGTAGAGCACCGCCTGGTATTTACGCCGCTGCTGGGTCGCGGCCACGGCGCCGGTGAGCACCAGCGCGCCGATCAGAAGCGTGACGCCTGCGGTCATGCCGATCGCCGTCATCACCTTCTGCAACAGATCCTTTGCCGCTTCGACGATGTCGCCGACCTTTATCGCCGTGACCAGCGGAAAGCGGTCGGCAAGCGCTTGCACGAGCTTTGCCTCGCGCGCTGAGTCGGTGCCCTTCGGATATTCGAGCGTGACGAGCACGCGGTGGGGCGCGCCGGATAGCGTGTTCGGCGAGAACACCATGACGAAGTTGATGGCAAGCGACTCCCAGTCGATCTTGCGGAAATTGGCAATGCGCGCCTCGACATTGCGGCCAAGCACATTGACGGTGATGGTGTCGCCGATTTTCAGCCCGAGCCCTGGCCCGGAATCGGCGTCGAAGGAGACAAGCGGCGGACCGCTGTAGCCAGGCTGCCACCAGCTCCCCTCGACGATGGTCGAGCCTCGCGGAAGCTCGTCGGCATAAGTGAGGCCGCGGTCGCTCGCGAGCACCCAACGGCTGTCGGGAGCGGCCTCGACCTTCTCCACCGGCACGCCGTTGATGGCCATGATGCGGCCGCGCAGCATGGGCGCGTCGGCGAGCTTGGCGTCGGGCTCGACGGCCTTCGCCGTGTCGCGGAAGGCCGCAAGATTTTGAGCGTCGACGTCGAGGAAGTAATAGCCAGGAGCGTCGATCTGGATGTTCTCCTCGAACTCCGCCATGAGCGACCGGTCGATCAGCGCGATGGCGACGAGGAAGCCGAGTCCGAGACCGAGCGAGATGGCAACCTGGCGGGCGATCGAGCCTGGTCCGGCGATGCTCGCCAGAGCGAGAGCCCAGGCCGGGGGCTTGGTGCGGCGGAATCGTGCCGCAAGCTTCTGCAGCAGCCAGCCGAAGCCCAGCAGCAAGACGAACCCGGCGACGATGCCGGCGGAGATCGAGGCGGTGATAATGCGCTCCTCGGAGGACGCGATGGCGAGCGCGAACAGAGCAAGCCCGCTCGCAGCCGCCGTGACGATGAAGCCAAGCGGCGGCCGTTCCTGCTCGTCGGTGAGATGGGAGCGCATCAGCATTGCCGGCGGCACGACGCTGGCGCGCCCCAAGGGCAGAAGCACGAAGAGCAGCATGGTGAGGAGGCCGGCGCCAGCGGCGGTCAAGAGCGACGCCGGATGCGGCTCGACGGCGAGAGCGATGGGCAGGGCGTCGCCATAGGTCGCCGACAGCAGAGCAGGGGTGAGCGCGCCGAGCACGAGCCCAAGGACGATGCCGAGACCGGCGAGCATCAGCGCCTGGATGAGATAGACGGCAAGCACGAGCCGGCTCGTGGCCCCCAAGGTCTTGAAGGTGGCGATCACCTCCCGCTTTTTCGCCATGTAGCTGCTTATGGCATTGGCGACGCCGATGCCGCCAAGCAGCAGCGCAGCAAGCCCGACCAGGCTGATGAACTGGGTGAAGCGCTTGACCTCGCGGCGGATGGAGGGAGCTGGATCGGTCCAATCGGTGATGCCAAAGCCGCTTTCGGGGAACTTGGCCTCGATGGTGAACCGCGCGGTGTTGAGCTCCGTCCGGTCGTTGGCGCGCTCGCCGGGAAGCTTCAAGCGATAGATCCAGCGGATCAGGCTCCCAGGCTGGATGAGCCCGGTGCGGTCGAGCGTGTCGAGCGACATCAGCACCCGAGGGCCATAGGCGAGGCGATCGGCGAGCCGGTCAGGTTGGGTGCCGAGGATGCCGCCGATGGTCACGGTGGCATCACCGATCGAAACGGTGCTGCCGATCCCGACATTGAGGCGCTCGAGCAGCGAGCGCTCCGCCACGATGACGCCGGCTTTCCGCCAGATCGGGCCGGCGTCGCCCGGCTCGGTGACGACGACCTGGCCGTAGAGCGGGTAGGCGGCGTCGGCGGCT
>DATDLA010000216.1:0-2814 GCA_036519535.1 Methyloceanibacter sp. | reverse complement strand
TGGGAGCCCCGTCCGCTACGAAACGGTCAGAGAGTGGAATTTGTTTCCAATTTTGAAGGTGTGGCGTGCGCTTTTAGAGATGCGCCATCTCGTGCGCCCCGCCCTCAGGCTCATCGAGGAGAAAGGACGCGTTCAAGGAATCGGCGATCGTGGTGCGGTCGAGCACCTCTCTTGCCGACTCCGCGACCCTAGCAAAAACCCGGCGAATCTCGCAGGTTTCCTCGGTTTTGCAGTCTGGGCAGCGCCGGTACGCGATGCGGCTGAGGCACGGCAGGGGGGCAATCGGCCCGTCGATGATGCGCAGCACCTGACCATAGGTGATCTTCTCCGGCGGCATGAGCAGGCTGTAGCCGCCAAGCTTGCCGCGCCGACTATGCACGATGCCGTGGCGCTTCATCTCGAGCAGGATCTGCTCCAGGAACTTGCGCGGGATGTTCTTGCGGGCGGCGATCTCGCCGATCATCAGCGAGTCGCCTTCCTTGGCGAGCGCTACCAGGGCGCGGAGGGCATATTTTGCTTTTTGCGAGATCACGGGCGGGTTGTGATTCTAAATCCTATATAATGAGTCGAGTATATAGCCCCTCCGCTAGCCGGAAACAACCAACTGGCATGCGGCTTAATGGGTTGGCTGGGGATGGAATCGGTCAGCCAGGTCCTCGGCGTCTCGGCAATCGCCGGCTGACTCAGACCATCCACGGCCCTTGACGAGAGGCGCCCCGGTGCCGCACCAACAGGCGATGGCGAAAACGCCCCAAAAGCTGCACATCAAGACCTTCGGCTGCCAGATGAACGCCTACGACTCCGAGCGCATGGGGGAGGCGCTTGCCGCTCATGGCTACGTGCCGACCGACGATCCGGCCGAGGCCGATCTCGTCATCCTCAACACCTGCCACATCCGCGAGAAGGCCGCCGAAAAGGTCTATTCCGAGCTTGGACGGGTGCGCGCGGTAAAGGAGGCGCGGAATGCCCGCGGCCTCGACACCATGATCGCGGTGGCGGGCTGCGTGGCGCAAGCTGAAGGACAGGAGATCCTTAAGCGCGCGAGCGTGGTCGATCTCGTGGTCGGCCCGCAAAGCTATCACGAGCTTCCCTCGCTCATCGGCCGCGTGCGCGAGGGGCGCGAGCGCGTCGTCGCCACCGAGTTCCCAGCAGAAGACAAGTTCCTCGCGCTCCCCGAACGGCGGCTCGCACGCCCGCAGCCTTCAGCCTTCATCACCGTGCAGGAAGGCTGCGACAAGTTCTGCACATTTTGCGTCGTGCCCTATACGCGCGGGGCGGAATATTCCCGGCCCGTCGCCGCCATCCTCGCCGAGGCCGCGAGGCTCGCCCGCTCAAACGTGCGCGAGATCACGCTGCTCGGCCAGAATGTGAACGCCTATCGTGGGCTTGGCCCTGACGGCCGCGACTGGTCGCTCGCCAAGCTGCTCAAGCGGCTCGCCGCCCTCCCTCAGATCGAGCGGCTCCGCTACACCACGAGCCATCCGCGCGACATGGACGATGATCTCATCGCGCTGCACGGCGATGAGCCGAAGCTCATGCCATATCTGCATCTGCCGTTTCAGGCCGGCTCCGACCGCATCCTCACCGCCATGAACCGCAAGCATACGGCTCGCGACTATGCCGAACTCGTGGAACGCATCCGCGCCGTGCGGCCGGACATCGCTCTCTCCACCGACATTATTGTCGGCTTCCCCGGCGAGACCGGCGCCGACTTCGAAGACACCTTGGCGCTCGTCCGCCGCATCGGCTTTGCCCGCGCCTTCTCCTTTAAATATAGCGCCCGCCCCGGCACGCCGGCAGCGAGCCTGCCGCATCAGGTGCCTGAGAGGATCGCCCGCGAGCGCCTGCATATCCTGCAGAGCCTGATCGAGGACGAAGCAAGGGCCTTCGATGCGGCGACCGTCGGGCGCAAGCTTAAGGTGCTGTTCGAGCGGCAGGGGCGGAAACCAGGACAGATCGCCGGGCGTTCACCCTATCTCCAGGCCGTGCATGGCGACGGGCCTGAGGATTTGATCGGCCAGATCGCGGATGTTGACATTGTGAGCGCGGGGCCGAACAGTCTCACCGGTGTCATCAAATCGGAGTTTGAATGGCGCGAATCAGTTCAGGCGGCCGTGTGACCGGCAAGGCCAGCGGACGGAGACCGCCATTGGCGCGTGGGCGCAAGACCGCGTCTGATAAGCGCGTAAGCGCCTCGTCTGCCAATGGCCGGGAAGAACCCCTGGTGGTGTTCTTCGACGACATCAGGCTCGTGCGCGATCTCCTCGGAGACTATGACGCAAATCTCGCAGTGCTCGAAGACCGGCTCGGCATCCAGGCCGTGGTCAACGGCAATGTGGTCTCCTTGCGGGGGCCTGAGCAATCGCGCGAGACCGCGAAATCGGTGCTCGAGCAGCTCTATGGCCGGCTCGCGCAAGGCGAGATGATCGGGGTCGGCGAGGTGGTCGGCGCCATCCGTCACGCGCGGACGCCTGAGCCCTTGGCGGAAGCCGACCAGCATGAGGCGAAGGTCCCCGCCGCCCAGCAGATCCGCACCCGCAAGCGCCTGATCACGGCCCGGACGCCGGCGCAGAGCGCCTATCTCTCGGCGCTCGAGACCCATGACCTCGTCTTCGCCACCGGCCCGGCGGGAACCGGCAAGACCTATCTCGCCGTCGCTTTCGCTGCCTTGTGCCTGGAAAGCGGCAAATGCGACCGGCTGATCCTGTCGCGCCCTGCCGTCGAGGCCGGCGAGCGGCTCGGCTTCCTGCCGGGCGACATGCGCGAGAAGGTCGATCCCTATTTGCGGCCGCTTTACGATGCGCTTTACGATGT
>DATDLA010000215.1:0-14977 GCA_036519535.1 Methyloceanibacter sp. | reverse complement strand
CGCATCCGCGAGCGCAACACCTATGGCCACGACCCGCGCAGTGTGAAGGAGTGAGCTTGGATGAAGGCGTCATGCCCGGACTTGATCCGGGCATCCATTCCAATGGCTCGTCTCCAGAGTGAGGCCGCCGGAATGGATTGCCGGGTCAAGCCCGGCAATGACCCAGGCTCCCCCCACCCCACCCTCTGCCCACAGGGGGAGAGGGGGCATGGCCGTGGCTCTTATGGCGGCGTCGGCGCCTTTCATGTAAAAGCCCTTCACATGGGCTCCGACGATCAGCGCTGGCACCGGCCGCGCTCCTATCACCACGGCAATCTGAAGGAGGTCTTGCTCGAGGCGGCGCGCAAGCTGATCGAGCAATACGGGCCGGCCGGCTTCAGCCTGACCGAGGCGGCGCGGCTCGCCGGCGTTAGCCCCGCCGCGCCATACCGGCATTTCCGCGATCGCGAGGCGCTGCTCGCCGAGCTTGCCCGCAACGGTTTCGAACGCTTCGCCGCCAAGCTCGACATGGCGTGGAACAACGGCATACCGACGCCGCTCTCGGCCTTCGAGAATCTCGGCCGTGCCTATCTCGCCTTCGCCCGCGAGGAGCCTGCGAGCTACGCGGTGATGTTCGAGGCAGGACTCGGCATGAGCGATGACGATCAGCTGAAAGCAGCTGCCGATCGCGCCTTCGACGTGCTGCAGCGTGCCGCGTCCGCGCTTTGCCGGGCGCTTCCTCCCGACCAGAGACCGCCGGTCAAGCTGATGAGCCTGCACATCTGGGCGCTCTCCCACGGCGTTGCCGATCTCTTCGTCGAGGCGCGCCCGGGCATGGCCAAGCTTCCGCTCCCGCCGGAGCAGATTCTCGAATCGGCGATGCTGGTTTATCTGCGCGGCTTGGGGCTCATCCCGCCGGACAGCGGGGCGACGGCGCCGGACCCTTGAGACTGACGGCCGCCGATCACATTTTGTGTCGTCTCTTGACTCTGGACAGGCCCGCCCCACCTATGTGAATGTGAATAACATTCACACCGAGGAAGGTTCGCAGGAAATGCAACAGCTAGTGACGACCTTGGACGATTACGGGAAGCCGGCGTGGATCATCGCCGCGGTTCTCGGCTTCATCATCTGGTGGCCTATCGGGCTTGGGCTCCTGGCCTATCTCATCTGGAGTGGACGCATGGGTTGCGGAAACAAACTGCAATGGAAGCAGCACTTTATGCAGGAGGCGAAGCGCTTCGGCGGCGGTCTTGGCGGCTTTGGTCCGCTCCGCTCGACCGGCAACGCTGCCTTCGATTCCTATCGCGAAGAGACCTTGCGGCGTTTGGAGGAAGAGGCTGAGGAGTTCCAGACCTTCCTCGATCGCTTGCGCAAGGCGCGCGACAAGGCCGAGTTCGATCAGTTCATGGCCGAGCGCGGACAAGGCGGTCCGCGGCCGGCGAGCGCTTAAGTGGCGTAACGCGTAGTCAGAGAGGCAACGCGTAAGCGAGGGCGCGGGAGCAATCCCGCGCCCTTTGCTATTTGTTCGGATCGCCGAAGCCGCCGCCGGTCGGGGTCTCGATGATGATGGCCTCACCGGGGTCGAGCGTCACTTGCGCGCAAGCGTCCAGGCTCTCCATACGTCCATCCTTGCGCCGAACGAAGTTCGCGCCGGCTTCACCCGGCTCGCCGCCATTTGCCCCGAAAGGCCGCATGCGGCGGAAGCCCGAAAGGATGGCGCACTCCATGCGCTCCAAGAACCTGATGACGCGAAGCGTCCCGTCTCCCGCGCGCCATTTGCTCTTGCCGCCGGAGCCGCGCCTGATCTCGAAGCGCTCGAGCAGAACCGGGTAGCGCAGCTCAAGCACCTCGGGGTCGGTGAGCCGCGAATTGGTCATATGCGTCTGCACCGCGGCCGCCCCGTGGAAGCCTGGGCCTGCCGGCGCGCCCGAGCAGATCGTCTCGTAATATTGGGTGCGCGCGTTGCCGAAGGTGAGATTGTTCATGGTGCCTTGCGCCGAGCCGAGCACTTGAAGCGCGCCATAGAGGCAATTCACTATGGTCTGGCTCGTCTCGACATTGCCGGCGGCGACCGCTGCTGGATAGCGAGGGCTCAACATCGAACCGTCCGGAACAACAATCTCGATGTGTCGAAGGCACCCGGCGTTGAGCGGAATGTCGTCATCGACCAGCGTGCGGAAGACATAGAGCACACAAGCCCGCGTGATCGGCTCCGGCGCATTGAAAGTGTCCGGCTGTTGTCCGCTCGTGCCGGTGAAATCGACGATGGCCTTGGGCACCGCGCGGTCGACGCTGATGGCGACTTTGATATGCGCGCCGGTGTCGGTCTCGACCGCGAAACTCGAAGGCCTGAGTTGCTCGATCACGCGGGCCACGCTCGCCGCGGCGTTGTCCTGCACATGGCCCATATAGGCCTGCACGACGCCGAGCCCATATTGCGCCACCATCTTGCCGAGCTCCTCCACGCCCTTGGCGTTGGCGGCGGCCTGCGCCTTCAGATCGGCGATATTCTGCGCCGGGTCGCGGGCAGGGTAGGGGCCTTGCATGAGAAGCTCGAACGCCGCCTCCTCGCGGAAGCGCCCGCCCTCGACCAGCTTGAACGGGTCGATATAGACGCCTTCCTCTTCGATGCGCGTGGCCTTCGGGCTCATCGAGCCAGGGGCAATGCCGCCGATATCGGCATGGTGCCCGCGTGCCGCGACGAAGAACAGAATGTCAGTGCCGCTTGTCGCGAACACCGGCGTCACGACGGTGATGTCGGGAAGATGCGTGCCGCCATTATAGGGCGCGTTCAGCATCCACAAATCGCCAGGCGCAAGCCGAGCGCCGACCTCGCGCCGCACCGTCTCGACGCTGCGGTCCATGGAGCCGAGATGCACCGGGATATGCGGGGCGTTGGCGACGAGGCGGCCTTCACGATCGAAAATGGCGCAGGAGAAGTCGAGCCGCTCCTTGATGTTGACCGAGCGCGCGGTGTTCTGCAGCGCGTACCCCATCTGCTCGGCGATTGCGGTGAAGCGCTTGTTGAACACTTCGAGCAGAACGGGATCGACGTTGGTGCCGAGCGCGGCGCGTGTCTCGCGCGCGCTGGCGCGGGTGAGCAGCAGATGATTTTTCGCCGTGACCTCGGCCTGCCAGTGCGGCTCGACCACCACGGTCTGATGCGGCTCGATGATGAGGGCAGGGCCCGCAATGCAATGGCCGGGCTCGAGGGTGGCACGTAAGAACACGGGCGCGTTATGCCAAGTGCCGCCGGTGAACAGCCTCGTCTTGGTTTGTGGTTCCGGCAGCTCGTCAATCGAAAGCGGCAGGTCGGGCTCATGCGGGTGGTCCCCGCCGCCAAGCGCCTCGACCTCGATCGCCTCGATCTCGATCAGCTTGTCGGGGCTGACAAAGCCGAAGCGCTGCCGATGCATCGCCTCGAACGAGGCCCGCAGAGCTTCTAATGCCTCCCCATCAAGGGGAAAAATGGGGTCTGTTGCGCCTCTCTGCACCAACAGAATCGGCAGCGAACTGTCGGTGCCGAGATAGCGGAGATGCGCCAGCACGCCGATGCGGATGCCGCCGCGCGCCACCCCCTGGCCGGCAAGTTCCTCAGCCGCCTCTTCGGCAAGCGGCGCAGCCAGGGCCTCCGCCGCGGCAAGACCTTCCGCGTCGAGCAGGCGCAGCACGGCACGGCTCCGCGTCGCCTTCAACTCGGCCAAGCCCATGCCGTACGCAGAAAGCACGCCCGAGAGGGGATGGATGAGCACGCGTCCAAGCCCGAGCGCGTCGGCGACCAGGCAGGCATGCTGGCCGCCGGCGCCGCCAAAGGTGTTCAGCACATAGTCGGCGACGTCGTAGCCCCGCTGCACCGAGATGGTCAGGATCGCATTCGCCATGTTCTCCACGGCGATGCGGATGAAGCCGTCGGCGACTTGCGCAGCCTCGCGGCCGTCGCCGATTTCGGCGGCAAGATCAGCGAAGCGCGCCCGCACGACCTCGGCGTCGAGGGGCTGGTCCTGCGTGGGCCCGAAGATCTTAGGAAAGAACTCCGGGACGAGCTTGCCCGCCATGACATTGGCGTCGGTGACGGTGAGCGGTCCGCCGCGCCGGTAACAGGCAGGCCCCGGATTGGCGCCGGCTGAATCGGGGCCGACACGGAAGCGGGCGCCGTCATAGAAGAGGATCGATCCACCGCCCGCGGCAACGGTGTGGATCAGCATCATCGGGGCGCGCACGCGGACACCGGCGACCACGCTTTCGAAGGTCCGCTCATAGACTCCGTCGAAATGGCACACGTCGGTCGAGGTTCCCCCCATGTCGAAGCCGATGATGCGGGTGAAGCCTGAGATGCGCGCGGTCTCGACGGCGCCAACCACGCCTCCGGCTGGTCCTGACAGAATGGCGTCCTTGCCCTTGAACAGATGCGCCGAGGTCAGCCCGCCCGAGGACTGCATGAACAGGAGTTTGGTGTTGCTTGCCTCAGAGGAAAGCGCCGCGGCGACACGGTCGACATATCGGCGGAGCAGCGGCGAGAGGTAGGCGTCGACCACGGTGGTGTCGCCGCGGCCGACGAATTTCACGAGCGGGCTCACCTCGTGGCTCACCGAGATTTGCGCGAAGCCCAACTCATGGGCGAGGCGCGCAGCCTCGCGCTCATGTTGCGGATGGGCGTAAGCATGCATGAAGACGATGGCGACGGCGTCGATGCCGTCAGCGCGTGCCGCTTCGAGCGCGGCGCGCGTAGCGGCGGGGTCGAGCGGCGTCTCCACGCCGCCGTCAGCGCGGATGCGCTCAGGGACCTCGGCGACGCACTCATAGAGCATTGACGGCTTCTCGATCTTGCGCGCGAAGATCTTGGGTCGCGCCTGATAGCCGATCTCAAGCGCGTCGCGGAAGCCATCGCTCACCAGCAACAGCACGCGATCGCCCTTGCGCTCGAGCAGCGCGTTAGTGGCGACTGTGGTGCCCATCTTGACGCTGTGGATCAGCTCCGTCGGCAGCTTCTGCCCGGGGACAACCCCAAGCAGATCGGCGATGGCGGCGGTGGCAGCATCCGCGTAAGCCTCCGGATTTTCGGAGAGAAGCTTGTGCGTGAGCAACTGCCCTTCGGGGCTGCGCGCCACGATGTCGGTGAACGTGCCGCCGCGGTCGATGCAGAATTGCCAGGCGCCGCTCACTGTCATCCGAGCCGCATCAGCCCAGCGGCGTAGCGCTTCCAGCGGCGCACATAGACGTCCGCCGCCCGCGCCGTCATGGCCTTCGTCTTGTCGTCGGCCTCGCGCACGAGCTTTGCCGGCGCGCCGACGATCACCGAATTGTCGGGAAACTCCTTGCCCTCGGTGATCAGCGCTCCGGCGCCGACGAGCGAGTTCGCGCCGATTTTTGCGCCGTTCAGGATAATGGCGCCTATGCCGACCAAGCTTGCATCGCCGATGCCGCAGCCATGCAGAATGACGTTGTGGCCGATGACGCAATCCTTGCCGATGCTGAGCGGGAAGCCTGGGTCGGTGTGCAGCGTGGCATTATCCTGAATCTGCGAGCGCGCCCCGACGTCGATCCACTCGTTGTCGCCGCGGAGCACCGAGCCCCACCAGATGCTCACATCGGAATGGAGCCGCACGCGCCCGATCACCGCGGCGGTCTCGGCCACCCAATAGAGGCCGTCGGCCGGAAGCTCCGGCGCCTCACCGTCGAGCGCGTAGATGGCCATGATCGCTCCTTTCGTCGCTGCCAGACGTGTGGATAACCTTCATACGCGGTGTTGTCATGCCCGCGAAGGCGGGCATCCAGTAAACACAAATTCCGCAAGGGAATACTGAATCGCCCGGTCAAGCAGGGCGATGACAAGGCAGAGGGACAGGGGAATGGTACGGGGGGACAACGAAGCGCAGGCGCCAACTGAGGCACCCGGCCTTCTTGGCACTCTCGACCGCACTTTCGGCCTTACCGTCGCCGGCAGCAGCGTGCCGACCGAGCTCCGCGCCGGCCTCGCGACCTTCCTCACCATGGCCTACATCATGTTCGTCAACCCGGCGATCCTGGAGAAAGCCGGCATGGACCATGGCGCGGTGTTCGTGGCGACCTGCCTCGCCGCGGCGCTCAGCACCGCCATCATGGGGCTCTACGCCAACTATCCGATCGCGCTCGCCCCTGGCATGGGCCTCAACGCCTATTTCGCCTTCACCATGGTGCCTGAGCTCGGCGGCAATTGGCAGCTCGCGCTCGCGCTTGTGTTTCTCTCCGGCGCGCTGTTCCTGTTGATCTCGCTCACACGCTTACGCGAATGGCTGATCAACGCCATTCCCATGACCCTGAAGCTCGGCATCGCCGCCGGCATCGGCCTGTTCCTGGCGCTGATCGGCTTGCAGAATGCCGGCCTCGTAGCGGCGGATGCGACGACGCTGGTCAAGCTCGGCGACCTCACGCAGGCGAAGGCGCTACTCGCCATCGCCGGCTTCCTGGCCATTGCCGGGCTCGCCGCGCGGAAGGTGCCGGGCGCCATCATCTTCGGCGTGATCGCCGTGACCCTCGCCGCGGTGTGGCTCGGGCTTGAGCCTTGGCACGGTCTTGCCGCCATGCCGCCGTCGCTCGCGCCGACCTTCCTCAAGATGGATCTCGCGGGCGCCTTTCGGCTCGGGCTTCTCACCATGGTGCTTACGCTTCTGCTGGTCATGCTTCTCGACACGGCAGGAACGCTGATCGGCGTCGCCCGCCAAGCCGGACTGCTCGATCAAGACGGACGCCTGCCGCGGCTCCGCCAAGCGCTGCTCGCCGATTCCAGTGGGGCCATGCTCGGCGCCGCACTTGGCACCTCGACGACCACCGCCTATATCGAAAGCGCCGCCGGCGTGGAGGAGGGCGGCCGCACGGGGCTGACTGCGCTCGTGGTGGCGGCGCTGTTCCTGGCGAGCCTGTTCCTCGCGCGGCTCGCCCAGACCGTCCCGCCTTACGCCACGGCGCCGGCGTTCCTTTTCGTCGCCTGCCTGATGGCTACGAGCCTCGGCGCGATTCACTGGGACGAGCCCACCGAATACATCCCGGCGCTGACCATCGCGCTGATGATCCCCTTGAGCTATTCCATCGCTACCGGCATCGGCCTCGGCTTCATCGCCTATGTGGCGCTGAAGCTGCTCTCGGGCCGTGTGCATGAGATCAACGCCGCCTCGGCGGCGATCGCCGGCGCCTTCCTGCTCAAGCTGATCTTCGCCTGACGCCGCTAGATCTCGACCTCGATGTCGCTGCCGATGACCCGTACATTGTAGCGCACAGCGTCGTCGTAGGCCGGCGCGCAGAGCACTTCTCCGGTGCGGATGTCGAACCTGGCGCCATGCCACGGGCAGGTCACCTCGTGGCCC
Organism: Methyloceanibacter sp.; assembly: GCA_036519535.1. Taxonomy (GTDB): domain Bacteria; phylum Pseudomonadota; class Alphaproteobacteria; order Rhizobiales; family Methyloligellaceae; genus Methyloceanibacter. The sequence continues at coordinate 7,655 of DATDLA010000215.1, read as the reverse complement.
TCGATGTCGCCCTCGGCCAGGGGCCCTTCTTCGTGCGTGCAGGCGTTTTCGAGAGCAAAGAAGTTGCCCTCGATATTGAACAAGGCAATCTCTTTGCCTCTGACGTTGACCAGGCGGGCTTGGCCAGGCGCGATCTCGTTCGCGCTTGCGACCCTCACAAATTCGGCCATCGACTGTCCTCAGTCGTGGACACTGAAACAGCCGTGCCGCGCCGTCGCCGTGAGAGAAGCGAATTGCGCGTGGCTCATATGAACCAACTTCTCATGATCGCCTCCCTCCAAGTACACCTCCGGCTGGTCCTCGATACTGTCGTCGACCATCGTATCGAGCCCATAGCACTCACCCGCCGGGGGAATCGCGCCGGGCAGGCAGTCATCGAACAATTCTTCGATTTCGTACTCGGCGGCGAGCTCAACATCCAAGCCGAGCTGTGTCCTGAGATCGTCTAAGAGAATGTGGTGCGACGCCGGCAGTATGGCCAGGACGTAGCCATACTCATCGCGAAGCACGACGGCCTTGGCGACACGGTCGCCGGAGATCCGGCAGGCTTCAGCGGTGCGCATCGACGACTTCGTCGGTTCGTGCGCAACGATGTCGTAACGGACGTTCTTGGTAGCCAGATATTTTTGAAATGTTGGGGCAATGGCCATGTTCGGCCCTCCTCTGCGACGGTCAAGCCTCGCACACGGTGAGGGCCGCAGCCGACGCCTCACCATGCGCGGCTGCTCGAAATACACTCGCAAATAATACGCCAATCGCCTCCGCGCCACAATGTCGGTCGGCGACCGGCGTCGCGTGGAATTTAGCTGGCAAGCGGCCCTTTCATCTCTTTCAGCGTGTCGCGGATGCGGCGCCAGTCCTCAGCTTCGCTTCTGTCGCCGCGCTTCTCGCATTCGAGCACCCTTTGGGCCGCGATCAATTGGGCTTTCTCGCCATGCTCCCTAAGCAGCCGGCTCGCATAATCGTGCACCTCTGAGATCTGCATGGGATACCTCCTTCGTCATCAAACAGCATGAGCAACGGGAAGGCGCTGCCTCGGGTTCCGCTCCAATCACCAGCCACTGGCCACGGCGAGAGCCCTTCTGCTCAAGCCGATTTTCACGTGATCGCCGCCTCATAGTAGACTTCCTCGGAACGACTGAAGAGGAGAAATGCGATGCCGAAATATATTTTGCTCGCCAACTTCACCGATCAGGGCATACGCAACATCAGGGGCACGATCGGCAGGGCGGAGGCTTTCCAAGCGATGGCCGAGAAGAGCGGGGTCATCATGAAAGAACTCTGCTGGACACTTGGCCGCTACGATGTCGTCGCGGTGTTCGAGGCTGCGGACGATGAGAGCGCGGCCGCGCTGGCGCTCAGCGCCTCCTCGCTCGGCAATACAAGGTGCGAAACCCTGCGCGCCTTCTCCTTCGAGGAGATGAGGCGCACCCTCGGCAAGATGGTTTGCGGCCGGCCTTGCGGTCTTCGGGCTGACCTTGAGGCGGTCACAGTCGCCCGTTAGGCTATCGTCCTTGAAGTTGGGGGGATGCGATGCGACGCCGCATGATAGGGCTGTTTGCCGGGTTGGCGCTGATCCTGGTTGCGGGGTCTGCCGCGGCCGGACCGTTGGGCAGGCCTGATGCGCCGTCCCTCTATGTACCGATCTGGAGCCTCACCGGCGAGTGCTACCCCATCGATTTCAACGGCATCGATATCGAATGGTATGCCGGCCGCGGCGTCTACCAGCTCACCGTCACCGGCATGAAGCCCTATACCAATATGGAAGTCTCGTTGAGCCACGAAGCCTATAACGGGCGCCCGGCCTATTGGCGCACCCTCGTCGTCGGCTGCGTGAAGAATGGCCTCGTGCTGCCGCTCGCGGCACCTTATTACGTGACCATGAACCTCGACCGCTTCGTTGGCACCAGAGGCATCGAGATCGTCGGCGCTTCCCGCAAAGTCCGCCGCGACGTTCCCAAGTCCTAAGGAATTCGGCCTCATCCTTCGAGGCGCGCCCTCATGATGAGGAGCGGCCGAAGGCCGCGCCTCGAACCAGAAGGACCTCTTGTGCTTTCCACGGCGTCTCCGCTATTAGGTCGTCCATGGACACGGAAGCCAACCCTCGTTCCCGCCACGGCGGAGAGCACCCAGTCTCGATCTTCATCACCTCGCTCAGCGCCGCGATCGTGGTCGCCGGCGGCTTCGGCATCATCATCGAGGCCTTCATTGTCGCCGGCGCCGATCTGTTCCAGCTCGGCCAGACCTTCGTGCTGGTGGGAAGCGTCCTCACCGGGCTGATCACCTTGTGGCTGTTCGCTTGGACTTTCGCCAGGTCCACCCATGTGGAGCGGCGCCTTGCCGCCGGGCTTGAGATCGATGAGCCAAAGCTCTCGATCCTGGCCAATTTCCGCGATTCCGGGCCGGTCCCGTCGAGGTCTTGAGCGGGCCGGCCACGAGCGGCCGCGAGACGATTATCCGCATGCGGTACGCGGCAAAAATCCTTATGCTCTAGCCGGTATTTGTTGGGGGGGTCGGCAATGTCGATTTGGGGAAAGTTGGCCGGCGCCGCGGCGGGGCTCGCAATCGGCGGGCCCATCGGCGCTCTGCTCGGCGGCGTCGCCGGGCACTATGTCATCGATCGCGATCAGGAGCAGGACGGCCCTGCCGAGAACCAGGTGGCCTTCACCGTTGGCGTGATCGCGCTCGGCGCCAAGATGGCGAAGGCCGACGGCGTCGTCACCATGGACGAGGTCAACGCCTTCAAGGAAGTGTTCAAGGTGCCGGAAGGCGAGATGAAGAACGTCGCTCGTGTCTTCAACCTCGCCAAGCAGGATGTGGCCGGCTACGAGGCTTATGCCGAACAACTCTCGGTCATGTTCAAGGGCAACCGCAAGCTGCTCGAGGACGTGCTCGAAGGCCTGTTCCACATCGCCAAGGCGGACGACGTGCTGCATCCGCGCGAGGAGCAGTTCTTGCACCAGGTCGCCAAGCGTTTCGGCATCAGCGATACGGAGTTCGCCTATATCAAGGCGCGCCACGTTACCGCGGCCAAGCGCAACCCCTACGAGGTCCTGGGCATCGACCCGTCGATCAGCAATGACGGCTTGAAGAGCCATTACCGCAAGCTCGTGGCCGACAATCATCCCGACAAGCTGATGGCCCGCGGCGTGCCGAAGGAATTCGTCGCCATCGCCACCGAGAAGATCGCGGCCATCAACGAGGCCTATGGCGAGATCGCCAAGGAGCGTGGGATTTAGGCTTCTAGCCTGGCCGCTTGCGCAACCCTCATCCTGAGGTGGCCGCGGAAGCGGCCTTCTCGAAGACGCGGCCTTGCGGCCGCTCCTCAGCATGAGGAATAAGAGGACATGACCGCAGCCCCCGACAGCCCGCTTGCCACGCTCTGGTGTCCGGCGCCGAACCGCGAGCCGAGGCGAGACGGCCGCATGCCTGACATGCTCGTGCTGCATTACACCGGCATGGAGTCCTCCGATGCCGCGCTCGACTGGCTGACGCGCGAAGAGTCGAAGGTCTCCTGCCACTACCTTGTCGACGAGGACGGGCGCATTGCCCAGATGGTGCGCGAGTCAGAGCGCGCCTGGCATGCCGGGCAAAGCCTGTGGGCGGGCGAAACCGACCTCAATTCCTGCTCGATCGGCATCGAGATTCACAATCCCGGTCACGAGTTCGGCTACCGCGATTTCCCCGAGGCGCAGATGCGAGGCGTGGAGGCGCTGTGCCTCGATATCTTGGGCCGCCACCCCATCCGTCGCGAGCGGGTGGTGGCGCACTCCGATATCGCGCCGGGACGCAAGCTCGATCCGGGAGAGAAATTCGACTGGGCGCGGCTGGCTCAAGCTGGCGTCGGGCTCTGGGTCCAGCCTGCGCCATTGGGCGAGGATCAGGGCCTTGGCCCCGGCGATGAAGGGCCCGAGGTGCTAAAGCTCCAGCAGGATCTTGCCGGCCTCGGCTATGGGGTGGAGCTCACCACCACCTATGGCACGGGGCTCGAGAAAGTGGTGGAAGCGTTTCAGCGTCACTTCCGCCAAGAGCGCATCGACGGTCGCGCCGACGCCTCGACGCGCGACACGCTTGGCCGGCTGTTGGCGGCGCTGCAAGCAACCCCGGTGGCGTGAGACGACCGAGAAAGGCGCCCGCCGATCACAAAGACGCGACTGGACGAAGCGTGCCTTCGGTTACATACCCAAGGCAGACAATCCGCCAATGAGCGGCCATTCAAGGCACGCGACTTGGGCAACATTCAAAAAGCTTACGAGGAGAAACGCCATGACTAGGGCTCCCATCCTGTCCGCCGTGGCGGCAGCTCTGCTGCTCGGCCTTGCCGCGGCGGGCCCAGGAGCGGCGGAGGACGCCGCAACTCCGGCGACTCCGGCGACTCCGGCGACGACGCCGTCAGCAACCCCTGCGCCGGTCAAGGGCGAGTTCGACAACTCCTGCGCCATGGGCCTCACTGAAGGCCAGACGATCAAGACCGACTGCTCGGTGAATTGGACCGCCCCCGACGGCAAGGTCTATTGCTTCTCGTCCGAGAAATCGAAGGAGACCTTCCTCAAGAACGCCGAGGCCAACATCAAAAAGGCGCAAGACTTCCGCGCGGCGAAGGCGAGCGCAACCGCGACCGGCAAGACCAAGAATTTCACCGAGGAGGACGTCAACGCCGCGGTGAAGAAGGTGGTCGACGAGCGGACCAAGGACGGCGCCTTCGTGTTCCGCGACCCGAAGCTCAACGCCGACCTCCATCTCATCTTCGACGAGATCAAGGTCGTTCGCGGCATGGAAGGCTATGGCTGGTTCCCGAGCGTCATCTTTCACGACAAGGATGAGCCGAAGAAGAAATACGCCATCGACTTCTGGTTCAAGCCTGAGGGGCAAGACCTCAAGTTGATGGACATCCGCGTGCGGGGAGGGCCGAAGCAGGAGGGCGACGGCTGGGTCATGATCACGCGCGCGCCGCAGGCCTGGTGGTGGTTGCCGGCAGGCGAGCACCCTGGCGACATGGAGGTGACCCGCGCCTGGCAGGTGATGAGCGCCATCCACGGCTACATCGCCACCCACAAGGACAAGGACGGCAATCTCGAGATCAAGGACGACAAGACCGGCGAAACCTTGCCGCTCGAATTTGTCGAGATCCACCAGCCGGTGCGCCACCTCAAGAAGGAGGGGGAATATTTCGCCTGCACCGACTTCCGCAAGCCTGGCAGCCAGGACGAATATTATGACATCGACTTTTGGGTGAACCAGAAGACCGGCAAGCTCCAAGTCGACAACGTCAAGGTGCACAAGGTCCCGGTGCAGGAAGACGGCGTGTGGACGCAAGTGCCACGCTACACTTTCGACAGCATGGACATCGAAGAGACCAACTGAGCGAGGGTGAGGCGGAGCGCGATCGGCTCCGCCTCGATGCTTTCTCGCGGCGCGCCTAGGCGGCGCGGCTAAGCGCCGGGTGCGTGCAACTTCAGTCCTGGGAAACGCGCATAGTCACGATCGAGCGTGATCCATTCGCACCCCCACTCGATAGCGAGTGCAGCGAACCAGGCGTCGGTGACGAGCGGGCCGCGGGTTCCAGTTTCGATGCATAGTCGTTGGAAGATTTCGAAGTGCCGCTCACCCGGCTCCACGACCTGGCAATGAGGTTGCGCCAAAAGATTGTCGCAAAACTTGAAGGCAGATTCGATCGAACTGGGCGTCGCGTAGGTCCGCGGATTTGTGGTGACTCGGACGACAGCAGCCAGTGATAGGGGCGAGATGCCGAAACGTGTCTCGTCCCCGACGACGCGATCAAGCCACCGGCGACACACTTCGTGATGGGGAACACCCTGGCGGAACGCATAGATGAGGACGTTTACGTCCGGCAGGATCATTTGAAGTGCTTCATGCGCTCGACATATTCGAGGTCGTCCATCTCCTGAAGCGCCGCACTATTGCTGATGTCGATTCCGGGGAGCGGACCACCTGTCGCGTCGCTGACGGGGGGCAGGACGCGCTTCGCCTTTTCCTTCCGCTTCGGAAACACGACAAGCCGCAAGCCTTCTTCGATCAGCGCAGTCAACGTGCGACCCTCGGCGGCGGCCTTGCGTTTGGCCCGCTTGATGAGGTCTTCGGGGAGTCTCACGGTGGTGCGCTCTGCCATATGTCAAGACATATAGCCCCGGCGTCCATATGTCAAACCCGCGTCGCTGCTTGACGCGAGGCGGCCAGAGCCCCTTATTAGCTGTGTCAGCAGGCCGGATGGCCGCTCTGCCAGTTGCCAGCGTATCGGCGGGCAGGGAGGAAAGTCCGGGCTCCTTGGAAGCACGGTGCCGGATAACCTCCGGCGGGGGCGACCCCAGGGACAGTGCCACAGAAAGCAAACCGCCCTCTTACGCATGAGCTTCGGAGGGTAAGGGTGAAAGGGTGCGGTAAGAGCGCACCGCGGTCCTGGCAACAGGAGCGGCACGGCAAACCCCACCGGGAGCAAGACCGAATAGGGGCGGCGCGGCGGGTTCATATCCGCCAGTCCCGTTTCCAGATGAGCCGCCCGGGTTGGTCGCACGAGGCGCCTGGCGACAGGCGCCCGAGATGAATGGCCGTCGCCGCGCCCCCATGCAGGGCGCGGTACAGAACCCGGCTTATAGGCTTGGTGACATGTCTATGGCTGGCGCGTGGAGAGATCTCCACGCGCCAGTCTCCAACTCCTAACATCGTCGAAAAGAGATGAACCGGCGCGTGGGAGAGGGATCGCCACGCGCCGGTTTTGGTCGAGGCCTACGCGCTACTCGGCGGCCTCGACGCCTTGCGGCATCTTCTGCTGCTGGGCGATCTCAGACGCCTTGGCGCGGGTCATCTTGTCGAGCTCGCGGCGGACGCCCGCTTCATAGTCTGGATGCACGCGTCTGAAGTGGGTCAGCTGCCGCTCGACGATTTCATGCGGCACACCCCACATGGCTTCCGCCGCGTTGAGATAGAGCCGCGCCTTCTCTCCGGCATCGAACAGATTGAACAGCGCCGTGACCTGCTTGTAGTCGTCGTTGCCGTCGCGGTGATTGTAGCGCTCGGCGTCGCCCGAGATATGCAACGGCGGCTCGGCGAAGCGCACGTCCTGGACGGCGCCGCCAAACGAATTCGGCTCGTAGAACGCATCGACATTGCCGGTCTTCTGCTCGAAGAAGCGCATCGGGCCGTCCTTGTGATAGTGGTGGACGGGGCATTTCGATGAGTTCACCTGCAGCATTTCGTAATGCGTGCCGAGCCGGTAGCGATGTGCGTCGGCGTAGGAGAAGATGCGCGCCTGCAGCATCTTGTCGGGCGACCAGGAAATGCCAGGCACCACGTTTGATGGCGAGAAGGCGGCAAGCTCGATCTCCTGGAAATAATTCTCCGGATTGCGGTTGAGCTCGAAGTACCCGATGTCGATCGGCGGATAGTCTCCATGCGGCCAGACCTTGGTCAGGTCGAAGGGATTGTACCAGTGCTTGCCGACGTCTCTCTCCGGCATGATTTGCACCTGAACCTTCCAGCGCGGGCAATCGCCAAGCTCGATGGCGTTGAACAGATCTTCCTGCGTGGACTCCCGCGTGCGGCCGACGATCTCGGTGGCTTCCTTATTTGTCCAGTGCTTGTGGCCTTGCTGGGTCTTGAAATGGAACTTCACCCAGTGCCGCTCGCCTGATGCGTTG
>DATDLA010000214.1:0-4044 GCA_036519535.1 Methyloceanibacter sp. | reverse complement strand
CGTACCGCCTTCGCGCCGGATGCGAACATCCTGGAACAAGCCGGTGACAAACAGAGCCTTTAGCGATTCGTCGACCCTGGCGAGGTCATAGGAATCGCCGACATTGAAGGTGAGGTAAGTGCGGACGGTTTCGGGCTCGACCCGCTTGTGGCCTTCAACGCGGATGGCACCGACGGCGGGCCCCGACTGGGCGTAGGCGCAAAGCTCACCCAGGCTCGCGCTCATGCCGATTGACAGCACAATCACGCCTGCTGCGAGCAGGGCTGCAGACAGCCCTCTAGCCAACCACGACCGCACCATCACTGGTGTCGTCCCCTCAACACCTATCCCCCGTGGACGCAGGGCCCAGGATCGAAAGTGGCCAGTTTTTGTGGCCGATTTTGGTCCGAACCCCCACGGGGGGGCATTGGGAAAATCACGCGCTTACGTTGTGCCCTAAACGACCCCCGCAGCTTACAAAAACTTCAAGTGAATCAAATCATTCCAGGTCGCGAAGATCATTAGCATAAGGACGAAGGCAAGGCCAATGCGGAAACCGATTTCCTGGGTATTTTCGCTCAGAGGTTTGCCGCGGATCGCTTCGATTCCGTAAAACAGCAGGTGACCGCCATCGAGCATGGGAATCGGGAACAGATTGATCAGCCCGATGCTGACCGAAATGATGGCGGCGAGATTGAGCAGGGCAAAAAATCCTGCCGTGGCAACTTGTCCCGACACTTGCGCGATTCGGATGGGTCCACCGAGCTGATCGGCGGCTTCGCGCCCCGTGATCACGTCATAGAGATAGCCCAGGGAGCGGGAGATCACGAAGTAGCATTCCTTGATGGCCATGACGAAGGCGGTCAGCGGGTCGTGCCGCTTCAAGGTCCAGTCGTCGGGCGAGGCGCTGCGCTGAATGCCAAGCAAGCCGATGCGCATGGTGTTGCCGAAATTGTCGGTGATCTCTTTCAGCTCGGGCGTTCCGGTAAGCGCGACCGCTTTGCCCTCGCGCTCGACCTCGAAATGAAGTTGCTGGTTGGGGCTCATGCCGACGATGCGCTGCATCTGGCCGAAACTCTCGATCGTCTGGCCGTCGATTTTGACCACGAGGTCGCCGGGCTTGAAGCCCGCCCGTTCGGCGGCGCTGCCGGGATTGACGATGTCGACCTTGGCCGCGGTGCTCCGCTCGCCGAAGAAGGTGAAGATCGCCGTGAAGATGACGATGGCCAAGATGAAATTGGCGATCGGCCCGGCGGCGACGATCGCGGCGCGGGCGCCAAGCGACTTCCCCTGGAAACTCTGCTTGCGCTCTTCCTCGCTCAGCGCTTGCAGGGGCCGCTGGCCGGCGCTGGCTGCATTCTCGTCGTCGATGAATTTCACGTAACCGCCGAGCGGGATCCAGGAGAGCCGCCAGCGCGTCCCGTGCCGGTCGTTGACGCCGACGATCTCGGGCCCGAATCCGATCGAAAAGACCTTCACCGCCACGCCGCACCAGCGGGCCATAAGAAAATGGCCGAGCTCGTGGAAGAACACCACGATGGTGAGCACGAACAGGAAGGGAAGCAGATAAGAGAGCACGGTGTCGCCGAAGCCTGAAAGCTTGAGTATCGTGTCCATAGGGTATCCTGAATGCTGAGGGCTTCCTAGCGCGCCTTAGCCGATTGTGCAAATCGGAGGAGAAGCGAGAGCGCGATGGCCCGCGCTTCGGCATCGATGGCGAGAACCTCATCGACGCTATCGGGCGAAGTTGCGGAAATGTGGGCCGAGCGGCCGAGCGTGGCCTCGACCAAGGCCGCGATCCCCAAGAAGCCGATGCGGCCGTCGAGAAAAGCTTGTACCGCGACTTCATTGGCGGCGTTCAGCACCGTGCTTGCGCTGCCGCCGGCGGCGAGCACATGGCGGGCAAGGCGCAAGGCCGGGAAGCGCTCCTCGTCCGGCGCCTCGAAGGACAGTGCCCCTAGGCTGGCAAGATCGAGCCGCGCGGTCGGCGCCTGCATGCGGTTCGGCCAGGCAAGGCTGTAAGCGATGGGCGTGCGCATGTCGGGGCAGCTCATCTGAGCCAGCACCGAGCCGTCGCGATAATGGACGAGACAGTGCACGATGGATTGCGGGTGAATCAGCACGGATAGCCGCTCCGCCGGGACCGAGAACAAATGATGCGCCTCGATCAGCTCGAGCGCCTTGTTCATCAGCGTCGCCGAATCGATGGTGACCTTCGGGCCCATGGACCAGTTGGGATGGGCGAGCGCCTGCTTCGGGGTCACCTCTTCCATATCGGCAAGGCTCCACGAGCGGAACGGCCCACCCGAGGCCGTGAGACAGATGCGCTCGATGCTCTCCGGAGCGCCGCCGCCCATCACCTGCATGGCCGCGGAATGCTCCGAATCGACGGGTAGCAGCGCGGTCTCATGGCGGGCGACCTCGCGCATGAAGATGGGTCCGGCCGAGACGAGACATTCCTTGTTGGCGAGCGCGGTGCAGGTGCCCTGGCGCACTGCGGCAAGCGTCGGCTTGAGGCCGGCGGCGCCGACGATCGCGGCCATCACCCAATCGGCCAGCCGGCTTGCCGCTTCGACGAGCGCGTCGGCGCCGGCCGCGGCCTCGATGCCGGTGCCGATGAGGCGGGCACGAAGCTCCGCATAGCAGCTTTCGTCGGCGATGACCGCAAGCTCGGCCCGATGCTTCACGGCAAGCTCGGCGAGGCGCGCGGCGTTGCTGCCTCCGGTCAACGCCACCACCGTATAGGACGCGGGATCGCGGCCGACGAGATCGAGCGTGTTCTCGCCGATCGATCCGGTGGCGCCGAGCACCGAAATACGCCGCGGGCGCGCCCCAGGCGATGTCAGACTGACGGTTTGCGATTGAACGGCGAGCACGGTCATACGCAACGCCTCACCAGATCAGCAGGCCGCGGCCGGGATTGGCCGGATCGCGCAACGCGATCAATGCCGCCGCGATTGCGGCGATGAGAAGGCCATCGATACGGTCGAGCAACCCACCGTGGCCGGGGATGAGATTGCTCATGTCCTTGGCGCCGAACCGGCGCTTCGCCGCGCTCTCGCTCAGATCTCCGATCTGACACGCGGCGGCGATGGCCATGCTGACCAGGGCCAAGCGCCAGCCCGAGGTCTCCCCCAAAAACCAGGCAAAAGCAAACCCAATCAGCGCCGGCGCGAAGGTTCCGACCAGGAGCCCGCTCCAGGTCTTTCGCGGCGAGATATTCGGGGCAAGCTTCGGGCCGCCGATCAGCCGGCCCCCGGCATAAGAGGCCGTGTCGGTCGTCCAGGCCACCGCCAACAGATAAAGCAGCGCCGTGGCGCCCAACGTCTGATCGCTCCTGAGCCACACCATGGACCAGGCGGGGAGGACCGAATAGGCGATGCCCAACAGCGACCAGCCAAGCGTGGGGGATGAGACGGCGGCAAGTCCGGTTCCGGCGAGCGCCAGAGCGGCAGCAATGAAGGCAAGACCAGGCCGGGACACGGCGACGGCCACGGCGACCGCGGCGACGGCGGCGGACTGCATCATGGCGATGGCATCGAAGCCAGCCTTCCGCACCAGCCGTCCCCATTCCCAGGCGACGATGACGCCGGCGGCGATGGCCAGCGCCACGAAGGTCCAGATGCTCGCCACCACGGAACCGAGCGCCAGCGCCGCCATCACCACGGCGGACGCAAGTCGCGTCGGCATCTCCGATTTGTTGGGTTGAGCGCGGGGCTCGGCGCCGCTCGGCGTCACATCGAGCGGTGTCACGCGGTGGATCTCGCCTTGAGGCCGCCGAAGCGGCGCGTGCGCCGCTGATACTCGGCAATCGCGGCTTCGAGAGTCTCGCGCGAGAAGTCGGGCCAATAGGTATCGATGAAAACGAACTCGCTATAGGCGAGCTGCCACAGCAGGAAATTGCTCAAGCGGAGCTCGCCGCTCGTGCGGATCAGCAAGTCGGGATCGGGCAGATCGGCGGTGTCGAGATAGGAGCCGAGCCGCTCCGGCGTGATATCGGAGGCGTCGAGCGTGCCTTCAGCCACGGCTTCGGCGATGCGCGCGGCGGCGCGGGCGATCTCGTCC
>DATDLA010000213.1:0-8045 GCA_036519535.1 Methyloceanibacter sp. | reverse complement strand
ATGGCCTTGCCGCACGGCGCCGTTCGGCCAGGGCCGGTCGAAGCTCGAACGGAAGCGCGCACCCACCCCCTGCACCGCAAGGCGCAAGGGCTTGCCGGTCACTGGAACGAAGCCCTTGATGCGCAGCACGTCATGGGTCTCGGCGACAGCCTGCAAGCGCGCCAGCAGTTCGGCCATATCGCAAACTTCCGGCACGGCCACGACGAAGCTCTCGAAATCGTCATGCCCATGCGCGCCGTCGAGCGCGTCGTGATGAGACGGGCGCGCGGCGAGGTCGTCCTCGGCGGCGGCGCCGAGCCCGAGCAGCACATCGGCATCCACCCTGCCCTCTTGTGCCGCGATGACCTTCACGGCGCGCGGCACGATGGCCAAGACCTCGCGCTTCAGCCGCGCGCCGGCCTCGGCACCGATCAGATCGGTCTTGTTCAGCACGATGAGATCGGCGGCCATCAGCTGGTCTTCGTAGACCTCGGCGAGAGGATTGTCGTGTTCGACGGATGGATCCTCAGCGCGCTGGCGGGCGACAGCTTCGGGGTCGTCGGCGAAGCGGCCTTCGGCCACGGCCGGCGCATCGACCACGGCGATGACGCCATCGACGGTGAGCCGCGAGCGGATGGACGGCCAGTCGAAGGCCTTGACTAGAGGCTTCGGCAAAGCGAGGCCCGAGGTCTCGATGAGGATATGCTCGGGCGGCGCGGCGCGGTCGATCAGCGCCTGCATGGTGGGGATGAAATCTTCCGCCACGGTGCAGCAGATGCAGCCATTGGCGAGCTCGACGATATTCTCCTCGGGGCAGCTTTCGATACCGCAGCTCCGCAACACCTCGCCATCGACGCCGACGCTGCCGAACTCGTTGACGATAATGGCAAGCCGCTTGCCGCGCGCGGTCTCGAGCAGGTGGCGGACGAGCGTGGTTTTACCGGCGCCGAGGAAGCCGGTGATGATGGTCGCGGGGATGCGGCTCGCGTCGGTCATTCGGCGGCGTCCTTGGATGGCTCGAAGGTGGGGGGGAAGCGGGCGATCACGCTCGTCTGCAAAGAAGCCGGACGCCCGGAGGGGAGCACGACACCGGTCTTCGCCTTGGCGTAGGCGGCGGCATAGGTCAGAAGATCGGCGGCGTGCTCGGGCGTGAGTTCGCCCATCACGTAGGACCACTTGCCTGTTGCCGCGATCCCGACCGAGCAGCCGCGCTCGCAATTGGCGAAGCAGAGCGTGGGAAGGATATGGACCGGCGCGTCCGCGCCCATGTCATCGGCCAGAGCCTTCACCGCCTCATAGAGGCGGCGCCCGTCGGTCGGCTCGCCATCAGGCGCAGGCTCAGCGCCGCGGCAGCGGCAGGAGAGGCAGATATAAAGATGCGGGCGATTGTTGTGCGGCACATCGACCCCGTCAGACACCGTGAACGCATCCTCGGGTGCAAGCGCCGTGAGAAACGGCACGGGGCGATGCCTCGCGCCTGGCCGGTCAACCGGCCGCCAAGCTGCCAGGGCACCCCGCCCGGCGTCTCGGGTCAAGCAAGCGACGGCAGGTCTCCTGGCTCGCGGATCTTTCGCTTGCCGCCGCCTTCCCAGGGCTCACCCCAGTGGCCAATTACGGCAAGCTTTCCGCCTACAGTTGCGGGGGCAGCTGCGGAATTCGGGCGAAAAAACCCGTCACCGCATTCCCTTTTCACTCCTCATCTTCGAGGAGACCGTCATTTTCGCCCTCACTAAAGGGCCTCGCGGGGAGTGTGTCAACGGAGACGCGCTTGGCCCGCGGATCGGGCTTGCGGCGGTGCAAGACCAGTCTCTATAGTTCTGCCGTCGTCGGTTCCCGCAATTTGAGCGGGACGCAAGACGGGAACGCGGTGAAAGACGAGAGTCTTGAAGCCGCGGCTGCCCCCGCAACTGTAAGCGGAGAGCTGCCCTTCAATGATGCCACTGGAGCTTTTGCTCCGGGAAGGCAGAAGGGACGGCCTTGACCCGCAAGCCAGTAGACCGGCCGGCGACGGGCAACCTTGAACCGCCCTCGGGTGGAGGGCAGAGGGAGACATCATGACGACCTTATCGACCAAGCAACCGGGCGCTACGAACAGCGCCGCGGAATTGACGGCTGCTCGCGCCATTCCTCTTGTCATGGCGGCACTGCTCGGCATTTTCATCATCGGCGGTGTGGGCTTCTCCCACATCGAGGCCGTGCACAATGCGAGCCACGACTATCGCCATTCCATGGCTTTTCCCTGCCACTAAGCCGAGGGAGGGCATCATGGATTATTTCCGCAACATCGTTCTTCTCGCAGCCATCGTCGGCCTGATCGCCGGCATCGGCATGACGGTCGCCCAGCAGGTGACGACCGTGCCGCTCATTCTCAAGGCTGAAGTCTTCGAGCAGGCCGGAGAGGCAAAGACGCCGCCGGCGCATACGCGTCAGTCGCAAGCGGCCGCGGCGCAAGAGCATGAGCATGGCGGAGGGTGGGCGCCGCAAGACGGCTTCGAGCGCACCGCCTTTACGCTCGCCGCCAATGTGCTCACCGGTATCGGCTTCGCGCTTCTGCTCATCGCCGTGAGCGAGCTTGCCGGCGGCATCGCCGATTGGCGTCAGGGCGTATTCTGGGGGCTCGCGGCCTTCGTCGTGTTCACGCTCGCGCCTGGACTCGGGCTTCCACCCGAGCTTCCGGCCATGCCGGCGGCAGAGCTTGGAGCGCGTCAGGCCTGGTGGGTCGCCACCGCGCTCTGCACCGCCGGTGGAATTGCGCTGCTGGTGTATGGGCGATCGGTCCTTGCCGCGATTGGCGGCGTGGCATTGCTTGTGGCACCGCATATCGTCGGCGCGCCGCAGTCCCTGAGCCACGACTCGCCGATCCCTGAAACGCTGCATCACGGCTTCGTCGTCGCCGTGGTGATGACGACCTTGGTGTTCTTTATGCTGCTCGGCGGACTCACCGGCTATTTCCGGCGGCGGTTGGTCGGTACTGCCTGACCATGCAGGAGCCACACACCGCCGGGCGCGCGCGGCTAACGCTCGTGCTCGGCGGCGCTCGCTCGGGCAAAAGCCGCCACGCGCAGATCCTCGCCATGGCGACGCCGCCGCCTTGGGTCTACATCGCCACGGCGCAGGCGCTGGACGATGAGATGCGCGAGCGCATCGAGAAGCACAAGGCCTCGCGCGGAAATGGCTGGTCCACCATCGAAGAGCCGATCGAGCTTGCGCGGGCCGTGGCAGAGGCGCCGGCGCAAGCACCGCTCGTCATAGACTGCATCACACTTTGGCTTTCCAATTTGATGCTCGGCGGCCGCGACGTCGACGCAGCGATGGCGCGGTTCGTCAAGAGCCTCGACGGCCGCAAGGCGCCGACTATCGTGGTCGCAAACGAAGTCGGTGCGGGCCTCGTGCCCGAGACGGCGCTTGGCCGTGCCTTTCGCGACCAGGCAGGCCTCCTCAATCAACAGCTCGCGGTGAGCGCGCATAGCGTCCTGCTCATGGTGGCCGGACTCGCCATGAAGCTGAAAGTGCTGCCATGACCACCCCAGTCAAACAGGACGAGCAGGAGCGACATCGCGCCAAGATGGCGAAACGCAAGACGGCGCAGGACGCAGAGGTCGCCGCCAAGACCATCGCCGAGAAGGGACTGCTCATCGTCCATACCGGAACCGGCAAGGGCAAATCGACGGCTGCCTTCGGCCTCGTGCTGCGCATGGTCGGCAATGGCGGGAAATGCGCCGTGGTGCAGTTCATCAAAGGCGCGTGGAACACTGGGGAGCGGAGCGTGCTCGAAGGCTTTGGCGACATGGTGCGCTGGCATACGCTTGGCGAGGGCTTCACCTGGGAGACGCAGGACAAAACGCGCGACATGGCAGCTGCGGCAAAGGCCTGGGAGACGGCGAAGGCGCTGATGCAGGATCCCGATCTCAAGCTCATCGTGCTCGACGAGATCAATATCGCGCTCCGCTACGACTATCTGCCGCTCGCCGAGGTGGTGGAGACGCTGAAAGCCCGGCGGCCGGATCTGCATGTCGTGGTCACCGGTCGGAACGCCAAGCGCGAAATGATCGAGGCAGCCGACCTCGTCACCGAGATGACGCTGGTGAAGCATCACTTCGCCGCCGGCGTAAAGGCGCAAGCCGGCATCGAGTACTGATGGCCGCCCGCGCCCTCATGCTGCAAGGCACGGGGTCGAGCGTCGGCAAGTCGCTGCTCGTCGCGGGGCTTTGCCGTGCGCTGGTGAAGCGGGGGCTCATCGTCAGGCCGTTCAAGCCGCAGAACATGTCGAACAACGCCGCCGTTACCGAAGATGGCGGAGAGATCGGCAGAGCGCAGGCGCTACAGGCGCTCGCCGCCTCTATCGAGCCCTCGGTGCATATGAACCCGGTGCTGCTGAAACCCCAGAGCGAGGTCGGCGCGCAGGTGATCGTGCAGGGCAAGGTGTTCGGCAAGGTGACGGCGCGCGAGATGCAGGATCTGAAGCCGAAGCTGTTGCCATATGTACTTGAAAGCTTTGAGACCATTAAGCACGACGCGGAATTCGTCCTGGTCGAGGGCGCGGGCAGCGCGTCGGAGATCAATCTTCGGAAAGCCGACATCGCCAATATGGGCTTTGCCCGTGCGGCGGACGTGCCAGTGGTGGTGATCGGCGACATCGACCGCGGCGGGGTGATCGCCAGCCTGGTCGGCACCAAGGCGGTGCTCGAGTCCGAGGATGCGAGACTGGTCGCGGGCTTCATCGTCAACCGAATGCGCGGCGACATTTCGCTGTTTGCCGAGGGCATGGAGGAGATCGAGCGGCGCACAGGCTGGCCGGCGCTCGGGCTCGTCCCGTTCTTCGACGGCGCGCGCCGGCTGCCTGCTGAGGACGCCTATGACCTCGTCGAGTGGCGGCGCCCGCGCGGCAATGGCAAGGTCAGTGTGGCGGTGCCGCTCCTGCCGCATATCGCCAATTTCGACGATCTCGATCCATTTGCCGCGGAGCCAGAGGTCGAATTGGTCATGGTCGAGCGCGGTACGCCCTTGCCCGTCTGCGATCTCATCGTTCTGCCGGGGTCAAAATCGACCATCGCCGACTTCAACACGCTCCGCGAAGAAGGCTGGAACATCGACATTGCCGCGCATGTGCGGCGCGGCGGGCACCTGCTTGGCATTTGCGGCGGTTTCCAGATGCTCGGTTCAAGCATCGCCGACCCGGACGGTGTGGAGGGCCCGTCAAACATCGCCGCCGGACTCGGACTGCTGGCGGTCGAGACCATCATCCAAGGCGAGAAGACACTTACCAAAGTCGCCGGCGAGACGCTCACGGATCTGGTGCCCTTCCACGGCTACGAAATGCATATCGGCAACACACGCGTGCTCTCGCCGCCCTTCGCTCGGCTTGAAGACGGGCGCAGCGACGGCGCCATCTCCGCCGACGGCCTGGTGGCCGGGACCTATGTGCACGGGCTCTTCGCCGACGACCGGCAGCGCGCGGCATGGATCGCGCGGCTTGGGGGAAAGCCTGCCGGCTTCAGCTACGAACGCGGTGTGGAGAGGACGCTCGACGATCTTGCCGATCACCTGGAAGCTCATCTCGACGTCGATCGCCTGCTTAGATTAGCGCGATGAGGAACGCGAGCACCCCGAGTGCTGCGATCTGCAGGGTACAAGCCGTCTTGTACAAGCCAAGCGCGCGGCGGATATCGGCGGCGGTCGCCTCTTCTCTCCCCTCCCCGATCCATCCATCCTCGGTGAGCGCGCCATGATAGACGCGTGGGCCGGAGAGCTTCAGGTTGAGCGCGCCGGCCATTGCCGCTTCGGGCCAGCCTGCGTTGGGCGAGCGATGCCGGCGTGCATCGCGGCGCAGCGTCGCGAGCGCGCGGCTGACATCGGCGTCGTCATGAAACCAGGCGGCGAGAGCGATCCACAGCGCGGCAAGGCGCGAGGCCGGAAGATTGACCACATCGTCGACCTTCGCCGCGGCGAAGCCGAATGCCTCGTGGCGCGGCGTGCGATGGCCGATCATGCTGTCGGCGGTGGTGATCGCCTTGGAGGTCCCCATGCCAGGCAGGCCGAGAAGCACGCCCCAGAAACTTGGCGCAACGACGCCGTCGGCAAAATTCTCGGCGAGGCTTTCGATGGCCGAACGCGCCACGCCGGCCTCGTCGAGGGCGCGCGTGTCGCGGCCAACGATCTTCGCCACCGCTTCGCGCCCTGCTTCGAGGCCGCCAGTGTCGAGCCCGTTTGCCACGGCCGCGACGTGCTCGTAGAGGCTGTGCTGCGCGATGAGCGCGCTGGCGAGGCACGCAAGAATGACGAGCGCAATCGGCGCTGGAAGCTGCAACACTGTGTATTGCAGGGCGAGCGCGGGGATCACGGCCGCGGCCAGAAGCAGCCCAAGCGCGATCCAGCCGTTGAGGCGCCGTTTGGCCTCTTGCATGCTCGGGTGATTGAGCCGGCTGTCGAGGTTCTCGATCAGGACGCCCATCCACATGACCGGATGCTTGACCCGGCCCTGCAGCGAGACGGGATAGCCGAAGCCAGCCTCGATCAGGAGCGCGCAAAGGACGGTGACGGCGTTGAACGATAGACACATGGGTCAACCCAAAGGATGCGCGCTCGCCGGAGCTTCCAGACATGGAGGCCGCCTGATCGAGGCACGGCGTCTGTTTCCCGGCGCGCCCGAACCTTTCATCGATCTTTCGACCGGGATCAATCCCCTCTCCTACCCCGTGCCGCCGATCGAGCCGTCGGGCTGGACGCGTTTGCCCAAGCCGGAGGCGATCGCGGCGCTCGAGGCGATGGCAGCGAAGCCTATGCCGCGGGCGAGCAGCGCGTGGTCCGTGCGACGCCGGAGCTTTAGTTGCGGCTCATTGGTGGGCTTGTAATAGACCGCATAGAAGCCCGCCACGCTGACGACGATATCGCTGCCCTGCACTAGACGGTGACGTGGTCCGAGTCCCACAAAGGGAGGCTTCCTTGATACTGCTTTCTCATCGCATCATGGCATGCAGCTACCCATAAAAAAGAAGCCCCGGCGCACGCCTGCACCGGGCTCTAGCTCTGTGCCGGAAGTTTCAAAGAGTTGAGGAGACGACCCCCTCCCGCGCAATTAAGCTGGGATAGGTCATCACAATCATCCCGAAGACGGATTGTGGTGGCAAGTGCTGGCCGGGAGGTCAGATACTCCCGGCCAGTGCTCTAAGGAGAAGACCGAGCAGTTGAATTTAGGCTTCCCCAGGTTACTATGTCGGGCTGACACAAACCCGCCAAAAGAATTGCCAACCTGCGGCAACCACGTTGCCACTCAAGTAAAGGGCGCCGGCCGAAGCCGACGCCCTTCGCAATGTGCGAAAGCCACGAATGGGGTTATGGCTTTTTCTCAGCGCACGTGTTGGTCGCTGCATCCCACGTGCCGCCAGCCTTCGTGCAATCGGCCTCTGTCTTTGCGGCGGCGGCCCCCGCGAAGGCTGGACCTGTAAAGGCAAGCGCGAGGGTCATTGCAAATATCGAAATGAGAATTTTCATGGCGTTTTCTCCCTTACTCTGGACTAAGCCGCAGTGCTTGAACGCGCTTTTGAGACTTATGTTCCAGGAAACACCCGATCCTATCGCGGGTTGAATCAGTGTCGGGAGCCGAGGTTGGCAACTCTCTCGGCTGTCGCAATCAGCACTGATCCGGCTGAGAGACGCCCGGCTGCCGGTCCCACCGCGTCGCCGGGTTTCTCATTAAGAAGCCCCGGCACACGCCTGCACCGGGGCTCTTTAGGAGAATTAAGTCCGACTAGCCCTCGGGGAGCCAGCGTTGCAAACGCTACCACGCCGCAGCTCTCGATACTGTGGCCCCGATGCCACGAGGCACCATAAAAAAGGGCGCCAGCCGAAGCCGACGCGCCTTGATGGCATTGGAATAAGGTGGGACGGGAGTGGTATTGTAGCTGGGGCGTGTACCACGCCGAATCGGGAGGGTCGAATGGGGACAATCTTAATGATAATGGCGGTGCCATTTTTGTATGCCACGGGCATTTACAATCCGCCGGTAGTGCATCATGGCCGCTGTATCGCCGAGCCTGGCACTTTCAACGCGCTTTTCTGTATGGGAC
>DATDLA010000212.1:0-3162 GCA_036519535.1 Methyloceanibacter sp. | reverse complement strand
CCGTTCTCCATGCCGCAAGGCGGGCTCGAAGCGCTCGAGAGCATGAAGCCTGAAGACATCCTCGCCTATCAATACGATCTCGTCTGCAACGGCGTGGAGCTCTCCTCCGGCGCCATCCGCAATCACAAGCCGGAGATCATGGAGAAAGCCTTCGCCATCGCCGGCTACTCCAAGGACGACCTCGAGCAGCGCTTCGGCGGCATGCTGCGCGCGCTGCAATATGGCGCGCCGCCCCATGGCGGCATCGCGCCCGGCATCGACCGCATCGTCATGCTGCTGTGCGGCGAGGAAAACCTGCGCCAGGTGGTGATGTTCCCCATGAACCAGCAGGCGGAAGATTTGCTTATGGGTGCCCCCTCCGAAGTGAGCGACAAGCAGCTGAAAGAGCTGCATATTCGGCTCGCCCTGCCGCCCAAGAAGCAGTAAAAAAGTCTCTCAACCAAAAACCCAGATTGCCGCGGCGAGGGCCATTATGGGCAGTTGCCGGTAGGACGATTCCTTTCTTATGCTTGGGCGCGGCAGTTAAGCCCCTTTTGCCAGAGCCGTGCCGCACGCCATTGGAGGGTAGTATGGTCGATGGTCTGATGCGCGGCCCTATCGTTGCGGGGCTTCTCGTTCTCGCGGCTGGCGGCGCCGAGGCTGCACCGGCCGGCACTCCCAACACCGAGGCCTTTCTCGCTGCGTGCGTCGCCGATCCAGTGGTCACCGACGAGCCAGGCTTTGCCGCGAGCGGCGGCAAGGCCACGCCGCAACTCTACTGCGAGTGCATTGCCGGAAAGTTCAAAGACAAGAAGATCAGCAAGTCCGACATCGACATGATGACCAAGATGCACAAGGACGAGATCACCGACGAGGATGCGGCGAGCTATCCCACACTCGAAGATCTGATGGCAAAAAACGAAGGCTTCGAGGACGAGTGCAAGGCGAGCCTCGGCATGCCGTCGAGCGACGACGACGACGAAGAAGGTCCTCCCATCAACGAGGAAGACATCCCTCAGGACGAATAGAGAGGGCTCCTCATCCTGACGAGGGCACGTGGTTCGAGGCCCGGCCGTCATCCTGAGGTGCGAGGGCGAAGCCCGAGCCTCGAAGGACGGCCGGGCACCTCACCATGACGCGGCTGTCTTGAAGGATGAGACCCATGCTTCGAGACGCGCATCTCGATGCGCTCCTCAGCATGAGGATGCCCTTCTTACTGAGGAAATACGTCGTAGCGCCGCCAGAAATCGATCGTCGCGTTTCTGAGCGTGAAATCGCAATTGAACCCGCAAGGGACCCAGGTCCCTCCCGGCAGGCGCACCTCATCTCCGCGCGGGCCGCTGCGGACCGGCGCGGAAATGGTCTCGGAAGCATATAACTCGCTCTCCACGGTAATGTGAGGGTAGGCGGGGTCGGTAACCGCCTGCCGCCATCGCTCGGCGTGCGCGGGTTGGGCGAGGGCGCCCACACCGAGGACGCCCAGGCCGACGACGATCGCGATGGTGTTCGCCGCCTTCATGACGTGTCCCCCAAGCTCATTTTCTTGAATAGAGCATAGGATGCGAAGAGAAGAATTGAAAGGCGGCAAGCATGGAACCTTCCCAGGCCATCGAGCCTTCCTAGCGCTGGGAGGAGGAGCGCCATGGGCCCGGGCGAGCACGTGTTCCTTTATTGCGAGCGCGGCAGGAGCGAAGCGCTCTTCGCCGAGCCGTTCAACGCCGCAAGCAATGCCGCCTTTTTGCTGGCGGCGCTGGTCGCGCTCCTGCTGTTGTTTCGCCGGCCGAAGGAGATGCGGAGCGTCGACCATTTTCTGCTCATCGGGCTTGTCTTCGTGATCGGGCTAGGCAGCATCGCCTTCCATCTCTTGGCCGACCGGGCATCGTTGCTCGCCGACGTCATCCCCATAGACGTGTTCCTGCTCGTCTATCTCGGCTTTGCGTTGAACCGCTTCCTGGGCGTGCCGCCGGGCTGGACCGTGCTGACATTGATCGGCTTCGCGGCCATCGTGTTTCTTACCATGCAGCTCAAATGCTGGGGCGGCGGCATCGGCTTCCCCGGTGCGGAGGTCACCGGCGCGTCCGAGTGCCTGAACGGCAGTCTCGTCTATCTGCCGGCGCTGCTTGCCATGGCGATCGTCGGAGGATTGCTCGCCGAGCGGAAACATCCGGCTGCCCCCTTCATCCTCTGGGCGGCGTTGATCTTCGCCATCTCGGTGACCTTCCGCTCCCTCGATCTTGCGCTGTGCGGCGCATACCAACTCCAAGGGCGCAACATCGGCACCCATTTCGTCTGGCATCTCTTGAATGGGCTTGCGCTGTTCCTCCTGCTCCGAGCGAGCCTCGAGGTCGGCGCACGCAAGCCGGCAGGGTTCTTGACGAACGAGGTTCGCGGGCCGGCATAGCCAACCCGCTCCCCCGCGAAGTCATGGCGCGGCTAGATCTTCCCGAGTAGCAGCAAGATCAAGAGGATAATCAGGATCAGGCCGACGATACCGGATGGACCGTAGCCCCAGCCCCGGCTGTGGCCCCAGGTCGGAATGACGCCGAGCAGGATCAGAATGAGAACGATGATCAGGATTGTGCCGAGTGACATGTGCATTCCCCCCAATTGCGACGGCTGAGTTTAGAGCCTGAGCGAGGGAGGCCGGTAGGAAAAACTTTAGCCAGCTCGAACGCTGTCCCCCCTGTATCGCATTGCCTGGCAGGTGCCCGAGCTCAGTCTTCGGTCGGCATGCGGTGGCGGAAGTCGGGGTCGACGAAGCGGGCTTTGACCCGGCCGTGGCGACCGACCACGAGGGTGGCCGGGATGGGCAGGAACCAGCCGCCATTTCCCTGGAACTGGGCAAGGTCGATGCTGAAGCCCCGGTACACCGCGTCGCTTAGGCTTTGGCGAAGCTCGCCAAGGTTATGGATCTTCTCCTTCTTGCTGATCGACAAGCGACCGGCGCGTCCGTAGGCTCGTGCGATTGCCGGCCGCGAGAAGCGGCGGAGCAAGTCTCTAAGGAGGGCTCGAGGCATGAACGATCAGCCGGTACGCAAGACATTCTTCGGCGGGTGTCCCCATGACTGCCCCGACACCTGCGCCATGATCTACGAGGTTGAGGACGGCAAGCTCGTCGAGGTGCGCGGGAACAAGGATCACCCGATGACGCGCGGCACCCTTTGCGTGAAGCTGAAGGACTAC
>DATDLA010000211.1:0-5859 GCA_036519535.1 Methyloceanibacter sp. | reverse complement strand
GAGGATCTTGCCGTCCTCGATCAGCACGCCACCCGTCTCGTCGAGGCCGGTGCTTGGATCGATCAGCCGTGCATAGAGCAGTGCGGTGCGGCGGCCGTTGTCCTGAGCAGAGGTTTGCATCGTCATCAATGGTTGGGCAGGTGGCGGGCGAGCGCTTGAAGCACCGCCATGCGCACCGCCACGCCCATCTCCACCTGCTCGCGGATCACGCTGCGCTGGTCGTCGGCCACGCTCGAGTCGATCTCCACGCCCCTGTTCATCGGCCCAGGATGCATGATCAGGGCATCGGGCTTGGCGCGGGAAAGCTTCTCGTGGTCGAGCCCGAAGAAGTGGAAGTATTCGCGCTGGCTCGGCACCAGATTCGACGTCATGCGTTCGCGCTGAAGCCGCAGCATCATCACGATGTCGGCGTCCTTCAGCCCCTCCCACATCGATGAATAGACCTCGACCCCGAGCCGCGCGATGCCCGAGGCGATCAGCGTCGATGGCGCGATGACGCGGACGCGCGCGCCGAGCGTGTTGAGGAGGAGGATGTTGGAGCGGGCGACCCGCGAATGCAGGATGTCGCCGCAGATCGCCACGATCAGCCCGGCGATGCGTCCTTTGTGGCGGCGAATGGTGAGGGCATCGAGGAGCGCCTGGGTCGGGTGCTCATGGCTGCCGTCGCCGGCATTGATCACCGAGCAGTCGACTTTCTGGGCAAGCAGCTCGACGGCGCCGGCGGCATGGTGACGAACGACGAGGATGTCGGGGCGCATCGCGTTCAGCGTCACCGCGGTGTCGATCAGGGTCTCGCCCTTGGACATGGACGAGGTCCGCGTCGACATGTTCATCACGTCGGCGCCGAGCCGCTTTCCCGCGAGCTCGAAGGAGCTTTGGGTCCTGGTCGAGGACTCGAAGAACAGATTGATCAGGGTGCGGCCGCGAAGATCGTCGCGCTTTTTGGCGACCTGGCGGCTGACGCTCGAGGCCTGTTCTGCAAGGTCTAGCAGGCCCACGATCTCGTCGCGCGAAAGGCCTTCGATCCCAAGCAGATGGCGATGAGGGAAGGAGAATTCGGTCGCTTCGGCCGCAATGCTCATTAAAGTGGACTCTATAAGCCGACTTCGCCCGGGCGGCAAGCTTGGCTGCCCAGGCAGACTGTGGCAGCAATGGTCCTTTCCGGAGACCTTCAGGGAAGACATGGCCCCCGATCCGATTCCGCCGGGAGAGCAGGTGCTCAACCAAAGCCCGGCCTTTACCGACGTAAACCTGTTCACGTCGGATACCCCGTTGCGCGAGGCGGTCGCGCGGGAGGGCGCCGCCGAAGCAGCGGAAAACCTCACGGCTTTCGGCCGTCTCGCCGGCAGCGCGGCTGCGGCCGAACTCGGGCGCCAGGCCAATGAGAACCCGCCGCGGCTCCGCGCCTTCGACGCCCAGGGGCGCCGCCTCGACCGGGTCGACTACCACCCCGCCTATCACCGGCTGATGGGGTTCAGCACGGCGCAAGGGCTGCACTGCTCGACCTGGGACTATCTGACCACGGGGAGCGGACGGCGGCCGGGAGCCCATGTCGCCAGGTGCGCGGGCAGCTATATGGCGGCGCAGATGGAGGCCGGACATTGCTGCCCCATCACCATGACCCACGCGGCGGTGGCCTCGTTGCGCCATGAGCCGGCGCTCGCCCGCACGGTGCTGCCGAAGCTGCTCGCGCGAAGCTACGACCCGCGCTTCGCGCCGTGGCAGAAGAAGCAGGCCATCACCATCGGCATGGGCATGACCGAACGCCAGGGGGGCACCGACATTCGCGCTAACACCACGGTCGCCACTGCGATCAACGGCACCGGCCCCGGCAAGGCCTATGCCATCACCGGACACAAATGGTTTCTGTCGGCGCCGATGTCAGATGCGTTCCTAGTGCTGGCGCAGGCCAAAGGTGGGTTGTCCTGCTTTTTCATGCCGCGCTTTTCACCCGACGGGTCGGTCAACAGGCTCAAGCTCGAGCGGCTCAAGGACAAGCTCGGCAACCGGTCGAACGGCTCGGCCGAAGTGAGCTTCGACCGCGCGGTCGGTTATCTGATCAGCGAGGAGGGGCGAGGCGTCCCCACCATCGTCGACATGGTGACGCTCACGAGGCTCGACTGCGCCGTGTCCTCGGCGGGGCTGATGCGGCAAGCGCTCGCCCGCGCCATCCACCACGCGCAGCATCGCAGCGCGTTTGAGAAGAAGCTGATCGATCAGCCGCTGATGTTGCAGGTGCTTGCCGACATGGCGCTCGACGTGGAAGCCGCGACGGCGCTCGCCTTCAAGCTCGCGGCTTCCTTCGACGGCCACGACGACCCGGACGCGGCCGCCTATCGGCGGCTGATGACCCCGGTCACCAAATATTGGGTGTGCAAAATCGCGCCGCCGCTCGTTTATGAGGCGATGGAGTGCCTTGGCGGCAACGCCTATGTGGAGGAGGGCGGCTTCCCGCTGCTATATCGCGAGGTTCCGGTCAACGCCATCTGGGAGGGATCGGGCAACGTCATGTGCCTCGATGTGCTCCGGGCGGTCGAGCGCTCGCCGGAAACCTTGGAGCGGGTGCTCGCCGGGATCGAAGCGGCAAGCGGCGGCGAGCAGCGATTGAAGTCGGCGGTCGATGGCGTGAGGATTCTGCTTGGCGAGGCCGCGCGGGACCAGGCGAGGGCGAGATCGGTGGTCGAGCTGCTCGCGCTCACCGCGGCGGGCGCCCTGTTGCAGGCGCATGCGCCGCCGGCGGTGAGCGATGCCTTCCTCGCCACACGGCTCTATGGCGCCTTCAGGCACAGTTACGGCGTCGGGCTTGGCGGCGGGGATATCCACAGCATTGCCGCCCGGGCGGCCCCAGCGCTGACTTGAGCAAGGGCCTTGCGGCCCCTCTTTTGATTTTCATCAAGGCCAATTGCGCGGCGGGCCGCAGTCTTAAGGTTAACCCTCGCCCACCGATCCGGGTCGAAATTTCAATAACTTGCAGTTTACGGTTGCGCGCGAATCATTGAGGATCGCGCGAGCGGTCTTCGGGGGAACGCCGTCAAGTGGGTAACGGCGCTATCCGGAGGCATTTGTTGCATGCGCGTCACAGTAACCGGGTCATAGGTTCGGTCAGGCGGAGGCTAAACCATGATGAGCTTGCCCTTCCTTCTATTCGCCTGCGGCCTTGCCGCGGGATGGACGAGCCGGCGCGAGGCAGCGATGGGTTTCTGGGTTGCCGGCGTGTTGGTTCTGCTTGTGCTGTTCCGGCTTCACGCCACGGACGTGCTGAATCTCGGACTGTAGTCGCAGGAGCGTAGTGTGACGGCCGATCTGTCGAGGCTGCTCAACGCCTTGGGGCTCGTGGCCGTCGACACGGTCTTGGTCCTCGCCCTTGCCGACCAGCTCTGGTTCCGTGACCTGCCGTGCCCGATCTGCATTCTGCAGCGGGCGGGCTTCATCGCCGCGGGATTTGGCATTGCCCTCAATTTGATCTTCGGGCCGCGGCCGAGCCATTACGGTCTTGCCATCCTCGGCGCCGTGGTTGGCGGCATCATGTCGGCCGATCAGGTGCTGCACTATATCGTTCCGGGGTCGGGCTCCTACGGCAATGCCATTTTTGGGCTCCACCTGTACACCTGGGCGCTGATCATGTTCGTGGCGATCGTCGTTGGCTGCGGCGTGATGCTGCTGTTCGATCGCCAATACGAACCTTCGGGACCAATCCCTCTGCGCCAGGTCACGCTGCCGATCTTGGCCGTCGCACTGCTTGCTTTGCTTGCGGTCGCCAATGTGGTGTCGACGCTCGCCATCTGCGGCGTTGGGCTTTGCCCCGAGACGCCTGGCGGCTATCTCATCTTTAACGAGAATTTGGGGCTAGCGCAGGTCAAGGCGCCTTAGCCGCTCAAGCGCGCCCTGCAGGATGTAGGCCGCGGCCATGCGGTCCACGACCTCCGCCCGCCGCTTGCGCGAGGCGTCGGCCTCGATCAAATGGCGCTCGACGGCGGCGGTCGACAGCCTCTCGTCCCAGAGCACCATGGGCACCTCGACATGAGGGCCAAGGTTCCTGGCAAAGGCGCGGGTCGACTGGGCACGCGGACCTTCGGAGCCGTCGAGATTGAGGGGAAGGCCGATCACCAGCGCCCCGACCTGATTCTTTTCAACCACTTCGCGAATCGTCTTGGCGTCGGCGGTGAACTTGCTTCGCCTGATTGTGTCGTAGGGCGTGGCGACGCTGCGGGTCACGTCTGAGAGCGCAAGTCCAATGGTCTTGGTGCCGACGTCGAGGCCGAGCAGCCTTGCGTCGCGCGTCAACAGCGGCGGCAGATCTTCAATGGCGATGGTAGAAGCGTGCGTCACCGGCCAAGGGGGTGCGGCACCGCCGCGAGGTTGTCAACTCACGGTCCTTTCCTTATGTCGGGGGTCTCGGGCCTCACCGGCGCCTAACACGAGACACGCCATGCACATTACCTGGTTCGGCCATTCCTGTTTCCGCATCGATACAGGCAAATCGAGCCTCCTGATCGATCCGTTTCTCACCGGAAACCCGACCTTCGAGGATTCGGGCCACACGGTGCGAGAGGTGACAAAGGGCGTGACTCATGTGGCGCTCACCCATGGCCATGAGGACCACACCGGCGATGCCGTCGCCATCTGCAAGGATACCGCCGCGCCGCTCATCGCGGTCTACGAGCTTGCCGTGCATATGGCGAGCCTTGGGGTTGAGAAGGTCGATCCCGGCAATACCGGCGGCACGCTCCATCATGAGGACTTCGACCTCACCTTCGTGCCGGCCTGGCATTCCTCGGGCGTCTTCCATGAGGGGCGGTCGATCTATCTCGGCGCATGTTGCGGGCTCGTCATCGCCGCGCGCGAGGGCAAGACGGTTTACCATATGGGCGACACGGCGATCTTCTCCGACATGGGGCTGATCAACGAGATCTACCGGCCGCAAATCGGCATCGTGCCGATCGGAGACCGCTTCACCATGGGGGCGAAAACCGCGGCGCTCGCCTGCAGGCGCTTCTTTCAGTTCGAAAGGGTGATCCCCTGTCATTACGGGACCTTTCCCATCATCGACCAGACAGCGGACAAATTCGTCGCGGAAATGGGCGGCAATACCGTGGTAGTGCCTAAGGTCGGCGTCCCCTTCGAGGTTTGAGTTCGCCCTCCAAGGAGCCAAGCCCCAAGTTGAAGCGGCCTCGGCCCGGTGCTACAGAGCCCCTGAAGCACGAAAGTTCCTGTTGGCGCCAAGCTCCATGTCCGTCGATCGCGCGACCGTCCACCGCATCGCCCATCTCGCCCGCATTGCCGTCACCGAAGACGAAGCCGCGCGGCTCGAAAAGGAGCTGTCCGGCATTTTCGATTGGGTGGCGCAGCTCGATGAGATCGACACGTCGAATGTCGAGCCGATGACCCGCGTCGTCGCCATGACCATGAAGAAGCGAAAAGACGAGGTCACCGACGGCAATTGCGCCGACGACATCCTCAAGAACGCGCCGGTGGTGGACGACCACTATTTCGTCGTGCCCAAGATCGTGGAGTAGGGGAGCGGTGATGCGAAACGCCCTTCTGCTTGCGACCGGACTTTGGCTCGCCGGCGTTGGCTTGGCGCTGCCGCAAGCGCCGGACAGCACTCTGCCGGAGGGCACTTTCGCTTCAACCAAAGAGGACTGCGCGCTGCTCGCGACCAAGACTCCGGCCGAGCTTGGCGAGGAGTTCGATTTCGAGGTGCTGACCAAGAAGGGGCTCGTCGGCTATCAGCAGGTCTGCGATTTCGTCAATGTGTTCGCCCGAGACGCCAAGGACTGGGTGGCGACGGCATTTTGCGACGAGGCCGGCTACACCTATCCCGACCTGTTCTCGATCAAGCAGAAGGACGACGGCAAG
>DATDLA010000210.1:0-2860 GCA_036519535.1 Methyloceanibacter sp. | reverse complement strand
TACCGGCTCGAGATCGATTTCCTCGAGGCGGTGAACGGCGCCAAGAAACGCATCACCCTCCCCGACGGCGGCACGCTCGACGTGACCATTCCGGCCGGCGTCGAGGAAGGTCAGGTGATGCGGCTCAAGGGCAAGGGCATGCCTGGCCTTGGCGGCGCCGAGGCCGGCGATGCGCTGGTCGAGATCCTGGTCAAGCCGCACCCGGTGTTCAAGCGCGAGGGCGACGACATCGTCGTCGACGTGCCGATCACCTTCGATGAGGCCGTGCTCGGCGGCAAAGTCGAAGTGCCCACCATTACCGGCAACGTCTTTGCCACCGTCCCGCCCGGCACCAATACCGGCAAGACGCTGCGGCTGAAGGGTCGCGGCATCAAGCGCAAGAACGGAAAGCTCGGTGACGAGTTGGTCAAGCTCACCGTGGTGATGCCGGACAGGATCGATGAGGATTTGAAAGCCTTTGCCGAAGAATGGCGCGGCAAGCATCGCTACGATCCGCGGCGCAGGCATAGAGAGCAGGCCTGATGTTGACCGAACGCGACATCGTTGCTCGCGTGCAGCACGTCACCGTGACGCGGCTCCGCGTCTGGGTGCGGCAGGGCTGGATCAGGCCAGCCGCCAAGGCCGAGCAAGCCTTCTCCGAAGCCGACATGGCGCGCGCGGCGCTGATCCGCGACCTGGAGGACAAGCTCGGCTTCGACGAGGATCAGGTGCCGGTGCTGCTCAACCTGATCGATCAGATCCATGGGCTGCGCGCCGAGTTGAAATCCATGCTCGATGCACTCGAAGCCTTGCCCGAAGAGGTGCGTGCCACGGTGAAGATGCGCATCGCCAAGCGCAAGCCGAAGCCCCGCAGATGACGCGCTACGCTCTTTTGGTGGTTGCGTTTATCGCTGTCGTTGGTCTCTTGACCTTTGCCAGCATGCGCTTCGGTTTCGGCAGGCTACCCGGCGACATCGTTATCGACCGCGACGGCTTCGTGCTCTACCTGCCGATAACGACCTCAATCCTCGTGAGCCTGCTGCTTTCGCTCATTCTTTGGCTGGTCAGCCGGTAGCACCGTCACTTCGCCCTTCTTGATGACGAGGGCAAGCTCGCCTCGCTTCAAGGCAAGCGCATCGTCGCCGAACAGCTTCCGCCGCCAGCCGCGCAGAACCGGCACGTCGATCTCGTCGGAGCGGGCGATCTCTTCCAGTTCGTCGCTGGTCGCGATCAGCTTCGGCGCCACGCCATGGCGGCCGGCCGTTGCCTTGAGCAGCACGCGCAGGAGATCGACGACGGCTTGGGCCTCGGGCGGCATGGGCTCGCCGCGCTCGATCGGGGGGATGGTCTTTGGATCGCGCTCGAGGCCCTTGGACACCGCCTCGAGCACGGCGCGGCCGCGGGTGGAGCGTGCAAAGCCGTTATGCAAGGTCCTGAGCGAGCCTAGGTCCTCGGCCGTCCGCGGCGCTTGGCTGGCGATGTCATAAAGCGCCTCGTCCTTCAGGATGCGGGCGCGGGGCACGTCCTGGCTCTGCGCCTCGCGCTCCCGCCACGCCGCAAGTTCCATGAGCACGGCCAAAGACTTCGGCGTCTTGATGCGCATCTTGAGCCGCTTCCAGGCGTGTTCGGGATGAAGCTGATAGGTTGCGGGGTCGGAAAGCACCCCCATCTCCTCGTTGAGCCAGCTTGCGCGCTCGGACCGGTCGAGCTGGCTCTGAAGCTTCGGGTAGAGATCGCGGAGATGCACGACGTCTCCGAGCGCATAGGTGAACTGGCGCTCGGAGAGGGGGCGGCGGCTCCAATCGGTGAAGCGCGAGGTCTTGTCCAGGTTGCGGTTCAACAGCCGCTTCACCAGCATCGAGTAGCTCACGGCCTCGCCGAAGCCGCAGACCATGGCGGCAACTTGCGTGTCGAAGATCGGATGCGGGATCACCCTCGCCAAATGATGGACAATTTCAATATCTTGGCGCGCCGAATGAAAGACCTTCAGCACTTGCTCGTTGACCATCAGATCGAAGAAGGGCTGAAGGTCGATTCCGGGCGCCAGACTGTCCACCAGGACCTCGGTGCCGTTCGCCGCCATCTGGATGAGGCAGAGCCGGGGCCAAAAGGTCTGCTCGCGCATGAACTCGGTGTCCACCGCCACAAAAGGGGCAGCGCCAAGCCGCGCGCAAGCCTCGGCCAGGTCCTCGGTGCGGGCAATGAGATGCATCGGGTGCGGATATAGCTTAAGGCACGGCTTGAGGCCAAGTGCGCCGATCGACGTCAATCGACTTACCCCGTACTTTGAGCGCGAGGCGGCCGCGCCGGTCGGTAGTACCGACCGTGGGAAGCCGGGCCACGGCTGTCTGACTTGTTTTCTGGTAGAGGCGGCGATGGGCCGCAGTGCTCATGGCTCGCGGGTGAGCCGATCGCTCAAACACGGGCTTGCTGCGATGACTTCACCTGATCGGTCGCTTGCTCAAGGCTCGGCCGCGCGTGGTCGGCGACCGACATGTGCGCGAGCGAGGACACCACCGAGAAGAGCGCCACGAGTCCCGCGAGCGCCCAGGCCTCAAGGGGCAAACGCGTCCTTACGGGAAGGCTCCCAACAATCCTAAACATTGAAATTCTCCCTCAATGTGCCGCATGGGCATTAAACTTGGCTGCGCTACCTTTGTTCCGCAGCCCCCGCCTGCCTTGACAAGGCGGGTCGTCCCATGCGCTGTTCCGGCGCGATCCTCCCATCTCAAGTCTTCCGGTCATGCATCCCTATCGCACCAAAACCTGTGGCGAGTTGCGGAAAGAGAATGTCGGCCAGACCGTCCGGCTCTCCGGCTGGGTGCATCGCGTGCGCGACCATGGCGGGTTGCTGTTCATCGATCTCCGCGACCATTACGGC
>DATDLA010000209.1:0-5406 GCA_036519535.1 Methyloceanibacter sp. | reverse complement strand
ACATTGACGGCCTATGTCATTCCGTTTGCCCTTGCGGCCGTCGCCACCGTGCTGTTGCTCGGCCTGTGGAACATGATGCGCGGCGGCAGCCCAAATCTCAGCCAGACCTTGATGCGCTGGCGCGTGGTGCTGCAATTCATTGCCCTTTGCCTTGTCATGGCCGCTATCTACTTCTCGGGTAAGTATTGAGTTCGATGATCGCCCCCGTTCACTTAGGCTTGACCCACTTTGGGGTCCGTTTAGGCTAGCCGTTACTTTTCTAGAGGTTGACTCTGCGCGAGTTGGCGGTGGGTAATGGTCGTTCTCAGCAAGATTTACACGCGTACCGGCGACGACGGGACGACCGCGCTCGGCTCAGGGCGCCGGGTGGCGAAATTCGACCTTCGCGTCGAATGCTACGGCACGCTCGATGAGACCAACGCCGCCATCGGGCTTGCCCGGCTGCACACGCGATCTGACCCCGCGCTCGATGCCATGCTCGCGCGCATCCAGAACGATCTGTTCGATCTCGGCGCCGAGCTCTGCCACCCCGACGAAAGCAAGGATGCCCGCGGCCGCCTGTCGGTGAGCGACGCGCAAGTCGAGCGGCTGGAGAGCGAGATCGACGCTTTGAACCGCGAGCTTCAGCCTTTGCGCTCCTTCGTGCTTCCGGGCGGCACGCCGGCGGCAAGCTTTCTGCATCTTGCGCGCACAATATCGCGCCGCGCCGAGCGGCTCATGGTGGCGCTTGCCGCGCGGCCGAACGAGCCTGTCGGCGGCGGCGCTCTTCGTTACATCAACCGGCTTTCGGATTTTCTGTTCGTCGCGGCACGCTACGCCAACGACAAAGGCCAATCCGACGTGCTGTGGGTCCCTGGCCAGAACCGGTAGCGAAGCCTCAAGCGTGTCACTGTGTTTGTCCCCCTCCATGACACCAATCCGCTAAAGAGCATCGACTATCAATATGTGACGGTCTCGCTGATCGTCCTCAACATCGCCATCTATCTGATCTTTCAGACCGGCTGGTTCATTCCGCTCGATGAGGAGAATCTCGCCGCCTTCGCCGCCATCCCGGCCGAGCTCATGGGGCACGGCCTTGGCGATGAAACCATCTTGTCGCCCTTCCTCGTGCCCGACCGCTTCACCCTCATCACCTACATGTTCCTGCATGGAAGCTGGATCCACCTCCTCGGCAACATGCTGTTCCTCTGGGTGTTCGGCGACAATGTCGAAGATGCCATGGGCCATCTCCGCTTCATCATGTTCTATCTGATGTGCGGAATCTTCGCCGCCGTGGTGCATTCCTGGTTCATGCCCACTTCTGATCTGCCGCTGATCGGCGCGAGCGGCGCGGTGGCAGGCATCATCTCCGCCTATCTGATCTTGCACCCGAAAGTTAAGATCTGGGTGCTCGCGCTGTGGCGCATCCCGATCAAGATCACCGCCTATTGGGCGCTCGGCTTTTGGATTCTCGCGCAATTCGCCAACCTTCTCATCGATACCGAGGAGAGCGTCGCCTGGGGGGCGCATATCGGCGGGCTCGCCGCCGGCGCGGTGCTGATCCTGTTCATGCGGCGGCGCGGTGTACCGCTCTTCGACCGCACCAGGGGAGGGGCCTGAAGCCGCTCGAAAAGCCTAGAAACCATTGACTTGCGCGGTTGCCGGAAGTACCGTCCGGGCCATCTCGCACTTGCGAGATAACGTGCTTCGTGTGCGTTCGGGGGAAACAAAAGCACGTGCGGGAAAGAACAGCCGCATGAAGATTCTCGTTCCTGTGAAGCGTGTCGTCGACTTCAACGTCAAGGTCCGCGTCAAGTTCGACGGCAGCGGGGTCGACCTTGCCAACGTCAAGATGTCGATGAACCCCTTCGACGAGATCGCCGTCGAGGAGGCGGTGCGCATCAAGGAGCGCGGAGAGGCGACCGAGGTGGTCGCCGTGTCGATCGGCTCGGTCAAATCGCAAGATACGCTTCGCACCGCGCTCGCCATGGGCGCCGACCGCGCCATTCTGGTGAAGACCGACGCAGTTGTCGAGCCGCTCGGCGTCGCCAAGGTCTTGAAGCGCGTGGTCGAGAATGAAGCCGCCGACCTCGTCATCATGGGCAAGCAGGCGATCGACGACGACTGCAATCAGTCGGGCCAGATGCTGGCGGGGCTGCTCGGCTGGCCGCAAGGGACCTTCGCCTCGAAGATCGAATTCGCCAACGGCAAAGTGCGCGTGGTGCGCGAGGTGGATGGCGGGCTAGAGACGCTGCTGCTTTCGCGCCCGGCGGTGATCACCACAGACCTCAGGCTCAACGAGCCGCGCTACGCTTCGCTTCCCAACATCATGAAGGCCAAGAAGAAGCCGATCGACGAAACGACGCCGGAAGCGCTCGGCGTCGACATCGCGCCGAGGCTCAAGGTGCTTGGCGTGGAGGAGCCAAAGGGTCGCGAGGCCGGCATCAAGGTCGATAGCGTCGCCATCCTCATCGAGAAATTGAAGAACGAGGCGGGAGTGCTTTAAGATGGCGGTCCTGCTTCTCGCCGAGCACGACAATAAGACTCTGGCCCCGGCGACGGCCAAGGCGCTCGACGCAGCGGAGAAGTTCGGCGGCGATGTGGATATTCTCGTCGCCGGCGAGAATGCCCAAGGCGTTGCCGAAGAAGCAGCTAAGCTTGCCGACGTGCGCAAGGTGCTGCTCGCCGAGGCGCCGCAGCTCAAAGAGCGCCTCGCCGAAGAGACTGCCAATCTGATCGTGCCGCTGATGCAGAATTATGACGTGCTGCTCGCGCCGGCCACCACCATGGGCAAGAACGTTGCTCCCCGCGTGGCGGCGCTGCTCGACGCGGCGCAAATCTCCGACATTATCGAAGTCAAGTCGCCGGACACCTTCGTGCGCCCGGTCTATGCCGGAAACGCGCTCGAGACGGTTAAGACCGGCGACAAGAAGATCGTCGCCACCGTCCGCATCACGGCCTTCGCCTCGGCCGCCGAGGGCGGGGCCGCTTCGATCGAGACCATCGCGGCGCCGGCGGCGCTTGGCTTGTCGAGCTTCGAGAAGAGCGAGATCAGCGTGAGCGAACGGCCGGAACTCACAGCCGCGCGCATCGTCGTCTCAGGCGGGCGCGGCATGCAATCCGGCGAAAACTTCAAGACCTTGATCGAGCCGCTCGCCGATCGTCTCGGTGCGGCCGTGGGCGCAAGCCGGGCCGCGGTCGATGCCGGCTACATGCCGAACGATCACCAGGTCGGCCAGACCGGCAAGGTGGTGGCGCCGGAGCTTTACATCGCCGTGGGCATTTCCGGCGCCATCCAGCATCTCGCCGGCATGAAGGATTCCAAGGTAATCGTCGCGATCAACAAGGATGCCGAGGCCCCCATCTTCCAAGTTGCCGATTACGGCCTCGTCGGCGATCTGTTCACCGTCCTGCCCGAGCTCGACGCCGAGCTGAAAAAGGCAGGGTACTGAGCCAGTGGGTGCATGAGGAATGACCATGGACGAGATAGTTCAAGGCGCGAAGGGAATTCTGACCGAGCCCTCGCCGCGGGAGAATGAAATGACGCCCATTCGCAAGATCGGGATCATCGGCAGCGGGCAAATGGGCAATGGCATTGCGCATGTGATCGCCCTTTCAGGCTATGAGGTCGTGCTCAACGACCTTACCAAGGAGAAAGTCGACAAGGCGCTCGAGTTGATCGACAGGAACCTCACCCGCCAGGTCGCGTCCGGCAAGATCACCGAGGAGGAGCGCAAGCAGGCGCTTTCACGCATCTCCTATGCCGAGACATTCCAGGGCCTCTCCGATGTCGATCTGGTGATCGAGGCCGCGACCGAGGACGAGACGGTGAAGCGCAAGATCTTCGTGGCGCTTTGTCCGTTCCTCAAGCCAGAGGCCGTCATCGCCACCAACACCTCGTCGATCTCCATCACGCGGCTCGCCGCCGCCACCGACCGCCCGGAGCGCTTCATCGGGCTCCATTTCATGAACCCGGTGCCAGTGATGGAGCTTGTCGAGATGATCCGCGGCATCGCCACCGAAGATGTGACCTTCGCCCGCGCCAAGGAGTTCGTTGAGACGCTGGGCAAGACCACCGCGGTGTCGGAGGACTTCCCGGCGTTCATGGTCAACCGCGTGCTGCTGCCGATGATCAACGAGGCGGTGTACACGCTTTATGAGGGCGTGGGTTCGGTCGATGCCATCGATACCGCGATGCGGCTCGGCGCCCACCATCCCATGGGCCCGCTCCAGCTCGCCGATTTCATCGGGCTGGACACCTGCCTGTCGATCATGCAGGTGCTCTATGAGGGGCTGGCGGACTCCAAATACCGTCCCTGTCCGCTCTTGGTGAAATATGTCGAGGCCGGGTGGCTCGGGCGCAAGACCAAGCGCGGCTTCTACGACTATCGCGGCGAAAAGCCGATGCCGACCCGCTAGGGCAAGCGATCGGGACCCCGCCGAAGCGCTTAGCCCGACCGCGAGGCCCTTTGCCTCGGCAGAATTACTGCGGCAAGACGACGATCTCGCCCCGCATCGACGGGGGATGGTCGTAGCATTCAATCTCGATGATGCCGGGCTTTTCCGGCTTGAGCTCCACCGTGTGCATGGTGCCGCGCTCGAGAGCGAATTTCTCGTCGACGCCCTCGCCTTCAAGGTGAATGTGGTGGTTCATCCCTTGCACCCCAACAAAATGCAGCCTGATCGGCTCGCCTGCCTTGACCACGATCTGCTAGGGCTCGAAGGTAAAGGCGCGGATGCGCCATTTGCCCTCGGCGTCGGGCTTGCTCAGGACGAGGCCACCCCCATCAGGCAGAGGTGCCGTGGGAAATGCCTCAGGCTTGTGGTCGGCGTCGCCCTTGGTGGTCGTGTTACCGTCGAGATGCACGGTCTTGATGTAGAAGTCCCGGACTTCTTCGGAGTGCGCCGGCGGCATCAATCCGATCAAGGCGGCAAACGGCAGTCCAACATATAGCGCAACCATCTGTTTCATCGCTCGCTCCGCGTACTAGTGTGGTGGGATCGGCCAAGGGGCCATGCATGAGATAGGACGCCCAAAGCCGCGGCTTTATTCCCGGCTCGAGCTGGCGCGAGCCATTCAGGATCGAAAAAAGTAATTCGGCCGGTTGCGGGAATAAAACCGGGACGAGAGCGTCTTAAGCAAGTGGAGCGGAGACCGTGCCCGGGCGACGACACCGCAACCAGTTCGAAGACCTCATGCTGCCGCATCTCGACGCGGCCTACAATCTCGCTTGCTGGCTTCTGCGCGACGCCCACGAGGCGGAGGACGCGGTTCAGGATGCGTACCTCAAGGCTATGAGGCGCTGCCTCAATATCGCGGTGGCAGCAGCGCCGCCTGGCTGTTGAAGATCGTGCGCAACACCTGCTTGACCATGCTGCGCCGGCGGAAGGCGCGCAGCAACGTCATTGTGCTGAGAGACATGCTGA
>DATDLA010000208.1:0-2575 GCA_036519535.1 Methyloceanibacter sp. | reverse complement strand
GCGACGTAGAGCGCGCGGCGATTGTCGATGGTGCGGATGATCTCGGTCGAGACCGGATGCTCCAACGCAAATTTGCCGCGCTCGATGTCGGAGAGGAAGCCGATGGTGCGGATCAGGTGCTCGTCGACGGTGAAGTGATGGTACATGTTGAACTGCATCATCGAGACCACGCGCCCGAAATCCGGGATGAAGTGGCCGAGCACGCCGGCTTCGTTCATGCTGCGCAGCACGCCTTCAGGATCGTGGGCGTCGGTCATCAGCCGGAGGAACAGCCGGTTCGCCGTCGGATTGGCGCGCAGGCCGTCGTCGATCAGCCGCAAATTCGCCCGCACCTGACGCAACACCTCGGGCGAGAAGGTGGCCTGCTGCTCATCGGCAAGGGCGAACAGGCGAATGAAGTTCACCGGGTCCTTGGCAAAGACGTCCTTGTGGACGGCGCTGATGCGGCCGTTCTCGATGCGGAAGTCGGAGGTGCGGCGCAGATGCGCGCGGCGCTTCCAGCCGAACGGTGACAGAAGCGTGCCGAGGCTCGGCAGCGACTTCAGCTGCTTCATCTCGAGCGCCGAACAGACGATGCGGGTGAGCTCGCCCACTTCCTTGGCGACGAGGAAATAGTGCTTCATGAAGCGCTCGACGGCACGCAGGCCCGCACGCCCGCGATAGCCGAGCCTTTCCGCCATCAGCGGCTGCAAGTCGAAGCTCAAGCGCTCCTCTGGCCGTTCGGTGAGAAAATGCAGCTGGCAGCGCACCGACCAGAGGAAGCCTTCGCAGCGGAGGAAGCTCCGATACTCGGCTGGCGTGAACACGCCGGCCTCGACAAACTCCTCCTCCGCCGTGTCGGGATAAAGATGCTTGGCGAGCCAGTGCAAGGTATGCAGATCGCGCAAGCCGCCCTTGCCGTCCTTGATGTTCGGCTCGACGAGATAACGCGAGGCGCCGGCGCGGGCGTGGCGCGCGTTCTGCTCCTCGAGCTTGGCATCGACGAAAGGCCTGACGCTCGTCTTCAGCACGTCCTCGCGAAAGCGCCGCTGAAATTCGGCAAACAACACCTCGTCGCCAAGGATCAGGCGCGCATCGAGCAGCGCCGTGCGGATGGTCATGTCCGAGCGCGACAGCCGCACGCATTGATCGATGGTGCGCGTGGCGTGACCGACCTTAAAGCCGAGATCCCAGAGCAGATAGAGCATGTATTCGGCGACGCTCTCCCCCCAGGCGGTCTGCTTGTAGGGAAGCAGGAACAGAAGATCGATGTCGGAGCCTGGTGCCAGCATTCCGCGCCCGTAGCCCCCTTGGGCGACGATGGCCATGTGCTCGGCGGCGGACGGGTTCTTGGCGCTATAGACGTGGTTGGTGGTGAAGTCGTAGGCGAGCCGGATCAAGGCGTCCTGGAAGGCGGAAAGTCCCTCGGCGCAAGCACGCCCGTCGCCGTCCCGCTCAAGCTGGCGCCGGGCTTCCCTCCGCGCCTCATCGACAAGCAGCCGCAAGCGCTCGACGAGCGCCGCACGGAGCGAAGAATCCTGCCCGGAATAGGAGCGGGCAAGCTGCGAGGTCTCCTCGCGGAGCGCGTCGAGATTGAAATAAGGCGCGGTTTTGACGACTGCCTGGTCCATGGGCGGCGTGAATTTTAGCACATTGGGACTTAAGGCTCGGTAGTGCGGTCCAACAAGCCCTTTAGCGTGTAAATCGCTTCAAGCGCCTCGCGCGGCGTCATGGCGTCGGGTCTGAGGGCGCCGACAGTGGCTTCGAGCGCGGACTGCCGTGGGGCTCGCGCGGGTGATACACCTTTGGCGGCGCTGAACAAGGGCAGATCGGAGGCCAAGTCGGAGGGCTTCGGCCTGCCGTCGGCCTTTTCCAGCTCGGTCAGCACCTCATTGGCGCGGGCGAGCACCGCTTGAGGCAAGCCGGCGAGCTTCGCCACGTGGATGCCGTAGGAGCGGTCGGCGGCGCCGGGCACCACGCGATAGAGGAACACGATCTCGTCGCGCCATTCCTTCACCTCGACCGTGGCGTTGGCGGCGCGGGGCAGACGCTCGGCGAGCGCGGTCAGCTCGTGATAGTGGGTGGCGAAGAGCACGCGGCAGCGGTTCACCTCGTGCAGATATTCGAGCGTGGCCCAGGCGATGGAGAGGCCATCGAAGGTGGCGGTTCCCCGGCCGATCTCGTCGAGCACGACGAAGGACCGCATCGTCGCCTGATTGAGGATCGCGGCGGTCTCCACCATCTCGACCATGAAGGTCGAGCGGCCGCGGGCGAGATCGTCGGCGGCGCCCACCCGGCTGAACAGGCGGTCGACGATGCCGACATGGGCAGACTTCGCCGGCACGAACGAGCCCAACTGGGCAAGCACGACGATCAGGGCGTTCTGGCGGAGGAAGGTGGACTTGCCGGCCATGTTCGGCCCGGTCACCACCAGGATGCGGGTGCCGGTACCTTTGTCCTGCGCCCCCAGCGTACAATCATTGCCGACGAAGTTGGCGCCGTCGCCGCGCACCAAATTCTGCTCGACCATGGGGTGGCGGCCTTCAACCACGGCGAAGACCGGGCTCTCATCGACCTTCGGCCGCACATAGCTCTG
>DATDLA010000207.1:0-10808 GCA_036519535.1 Methyloceanibacter sp. | reverse complement strand
GGTCATAGCTCTCGCCCGCCCCGAACGAGTGAAGGCGCTGGTCTACGTAACCGCTCTTGCTCCCGACGAGGGTGAGAAGGTCGCAGACGTGTTTTATCGCCTTGAACCTCATCCGCGAGCTCCAAAGCTTGCACCGGACAGTGATGGTCTGATTTGGCTTTCCGAAGAAGCCGTCGCTAGGGCTTTCGCGCAAAATGCATCCGCGGACGAGCAAGCGGTGCTCGCTGCCGTGCAGCGGCCCATATCGCTGAGCTGCATCACCGTTCCTGTCGGGCGCCCGATCTGGAGGGACATCCCGAGCTGGTTTCTACTTGCAGAAAGCGATCGGATGATCGTCCCTGAGACCCAGCGCTACATGGCGGAACGCATGAAGGCGACGATAAAGGCGCATGCCGTCGACCATATACCGAGCGTCAGCGCTCCAATGACTGTCGTAGACGTTATCCGAGACGCAATCCGCTCCATAACCGGAAGCTGAAGCGAGCCTGATCGAACTCTGAGTTCCGCAGGACACCGAATGGGTGTCGATGTAGGAAAGGGAGTAACTGGTCGTGTTCCGTAAAGCGACCCCCGAGCGACTGAGCGCCCTCTCCGACGGCGTCTTCGCCGTCCTCATAACAATGTTGGTTCTGGACCTTCATCCGCCGAAGGCCGGCCGTGCATACTCTAGCGACGTCTCCGCAGCCGCACATAGAGCGCGCCTTCCCCGCCGAGGCGGCGGGGCGCCGGCGAGAAACTGACCACCAGCGCAGCGAAGTCAGGCTCTGCCAGCCAATGCGGCACGGCGTTGCGCAACACGCCGCGCTCGTCCTCTTCGTAGAAGCTCTTGCTCGCGGCCTGATCGGCGCCCTTGCCGGTGATCACCAGCACATGCTTGAGCCCGCGCGCCTGTGCGGTCTTGAGGAAGCGCCGGAGCTGCGCATGGGCATCGCCCTGGCGCATACCATGCAGGTCTAATCGCGCTTCGACCTCGAGCCGTCCCTTGTCGAGTTGTCGTGAGGTCTGCCGGTCAAGCGCCTCGGCGCGCGGGACGTGACTGGGCTTTGGCACCCTCGGCACGGGTTGACTTGGACGCGGAGACCTAAGCGGCTTCGCCGTTGCCACGGGTGCCGCAGCCTTGGCAGTCTTTGGCGCCGCATTGCGCCCCCGCTTCAGCGGCGCGGCGCTCTCGGCGACCTTCTCCCACAGCACGGCATCGTCGTCGTCGCCGCGCCCGCGCTTGCCCATGCTCACACCCCCGGCGCCGCGTTCGGCAGAAGCACGAAGAACTGCGCCGGCGCCAAGGTCTTGCCGGCGATGGCGCCGGCCTCGTCGCCTGAGCCCCAATAGATATCGCCGCGCTCCACCCCCTTGATCGCCGAGCCGACGTCCTGCGCGATCATCAGCCGGCGGAACGGCGCGCCGTCGTCGCCTTTCAGCTCAGGCGCCTCGACGAACACCGGGAGCCCGAACGCATGAAACGACGGATCGACGGCGAGGCTCCGCCCCGACGTAAGCGACACGCCTTGCGCGCCGATCGGCCCCGCCTCCCCCTCTTTCCCGTCAAGCAGGCGGAAGAACACATAGGACTTGTTCTCCCACATCATCTTGTTGCCGCGGTCTTTGTCGGCGCGGAGCCAATCCTTGATCCCCTGCATCGTCATCGACTTCGGCTTCCCCTCGCCAAGCTCGACCAGCTTCTTGCCGATCGACGTGTAGGGATGGCCGTTCTTGGTGGCATAGCCGAGCCTGAGATGCGTGCCGTCGGGAAGGCGCACGCGGCCTGAGCCCTGCACCTGCATGAAGAACAGCTCGACCGGATCGAGATAGACGAGCTCAAGCCCCTTGCCGGCAAGCGCGCCCTTGTCGATCTCCTCGCGCGTGTAGAACGGCACGAGCCCGTCATCCGTCTTGCGCATCGCGGTGAGCACGCCGGCGGCGGAATCGCGCGCCCGCATCTCGTCCGGCCTCACCGACACGAGATCGTCAGGCCGCCCATAGGCGGCCACGGGGAACTTGTCGCTCTTCTCGCGCGCGCCGTCGATCTCAGGCTCGTAATAGCCGGTTACGAGACCCTTCTTCGGGGCGCCGACGATTTTGTTCGGCGTGTAGTGCGCCTCGAAGAAGGCGCGCGCAGCCTCGCGCGAGACCGCACCCTTCTCGGCGAGCGCCTTCGCCGCGGCGCAAGGCTCAGCCGAAGCGCTGTCGCGCTTGATCTTGCCGCAGGATCTGAGCAAGGCCTGGAACGCCTCCGCCTGGTCGTCGTCCTGCCAGCCCTCGATGTCGGCAAAGCTTACCGGCTCGAAGCTGATGCCAGTCTCTTCCACGCGCGTTTCCCGCAGCAGCAGATAGACCGCGATGGTGGCAGCGATTGCGGCAAGCAGCAATGCGGCGGCGATGGCGCCGTAGAACGAGGCGGCGCCTGGGTAGGGTTCAGTTCGCCGATTCGGTCGCGACAAGCTTCCAGTTCGGATTCTTGGAGGAGATGTCGCGCGCGAAGGTCCAGATGTCGGTGACCTCGCGCACCTTCTTCGGGTCGCCTTCCACCACCTCGCCTTCGGCGTCGCGTGTCACCGAGATGAGCTCGCTCACGAATTTGACGGTGACGTAGGCGGTGCGGTTCTTGACGTCAGACTCGATGATGTCGGCCTTGTTGATGCCGACGAGGTTCGACTCGACCTTCTCGCCGCGCGTCTCGCGCTCGCGAATGGCGCTTTCAAAGCCCTCGAACACCTCGGCGCTCAGGAGCTGCTTCAGCGAGGCTTCGTCGCCTTCCGCGAACGACATGACGATCATCTCGTAGGCGGTCTTGGCGCCGTCGAGGAATTGGCCCGGATCGAAGCTCGGATCGGCGCGCATCAGCTGGGTGAGCGAGCGGGCGAGCGGGCTGTCCTTTGGCGCGTGGCTGCCGAGCCGCGCCTCGATATCCTCGACCGACGGCCCCGAGGCTTCAGGCATCGGCGCCGGCCGGCCGCGCGGCAGCGCCACCACGGGCTCGTTGGTCTTCGGCGCTTGAGGCCGCTTCTGATCCGGCGTCGCGTAAGGATCAAAGGGCTGGCGCTCATTGCCCGTGCGCCGGCCAAGCACATTGCGCAGGCGGATGAAAATTACGACCGCCAGCACCAGAAACAGCAAAGTATAAATATCGAAGGCTTCACTCATCCTTACCGCCACCCGCGTTGATGGATAGACCCGCGATTATTGCGGAACTCTCCAGGCTCATATTGGTTCGCTCCTGG
Organism: Methyloceanibacter sp.; assembly: GCA_036519535.1. Taxonomy (GTDB): domain Bacteria; phylum Pseudomonadota; class Alphaproteobacteria; order Rhizobiales; family Methyloligellaceae; genus Methyloceanibacter. The sequence continues at coordinate 7,590 of DATDLA010000207.1, read as the reverse complement.
AGATTTGCTAGCGGGAGCCTCAGGCGTTGTGGAACTCACCACTTCACCCATATCGCGCAACCCCAACTTAAGGCATTCGCGACATTTTAGCCAACCCCTAAACGGCGGGGCGCCAAATTCGCCGCTGCTTCAAGGGGACGGCAGCGCGCCCTGTGTCAACATTGCAGGATGAGAGACACCATGCTAGCCAGCAGGCCCTCTCCAAGCCGGACCTTATGCCTCATGGCCAAGAAGACGGAAAGCCCTGAACAAGCGGGCAAGCGTAACGGCGACGGCAAGCCCGGAGGTGACGGCAAACCCGGGGGCGAGATGGCAAGCCCTCCGGCCGCAGCCCCCGAAGGCGCCGCGCCAGGGGCCGGCGCCCAGCTCAACGTGCTCGGCCAATACATCAAGGACCTCTCCTTCGAGAGCCCGCACGCACCACAAACGCTGCAAAACCCTCCGCCAAATCCGCAGCTGCAGGTCACGGTCAACGTCAACGTCGCAAGCCGGTCGGAAGACACCTATGAGGTGGTGCTCAATATCGACGTCCATGCCAAGAGCGACGTTGGCGTCATCTACAATGTCGAGCTCTTCTATGCCGGGCTTTTCCGCCTGCGCAACGTGCCCCAGAACCTGCTGCAGCCGGTCCTATTCGTCGATTGCCCGGCGCTTCTCTTTCCCTTCACGCGCCGCGTGCTCGCCGATATCACGCGCGACGGCGGCTATCCGCCCCTGATGCTCGACCCCATCGATTTCGCCAGGCTCTATTCGCAGAACCTTGCGCGCGGGCAGGGCCAGGCGAGCAATTAGCTGGCGAGCGCGAACAGCACCGGCCGCCACAAGGCGTCATCGCCGAGGCTCGCCACGAAGGTCTCATGCGCCAGCCGCTCCTCAGGGGTGAGACGCGGGGCAAGCGCACTCGGGCGCGCCCTAGCCCCCGAGGTGACGGTCGTGAGCAGCGCCGCGGAAGCTCCGTTCGCCGCGAATTCGAGCCGCGCCTGATGGCCGCCGACGAGCTCCACATAGACGGAAGCTAGCAGGCGGCAGTCGAGCAGCGCGCTGTGCTTTTCCCGCTCGGAGAGATCGACGCCATAGCGCTTGCACAGCGCATCGAGACTGCACGGCGAGCCCGGGTGCTTGCGCCGCGCGAGCGCCAGCGTATCCACCACCCGGTCCCAGCGAAGGAGCGGGCGGGCGAGCCGCTCGAGCTCGGCGTTGAGGAAGGCGAAGTCGAAGGCCGCATTATGCATGACCAGCATGGCGCCTTCGATGAAGCCGATGAGATCGTCGGCGCGCTCATGGAAGCGCGGCTTGATCGACAGGAACTCGACGGAGAGCCCATGCACCTCGAAAGCCGTCTGCGGCATGTCGCGCTCCGGGTTCAGATGGCAATGCCACACTTTACCGGTCGGAATGCAGTTGATCAGCTCGACGCAGCCGATCTCGACGATGCGATGACCGGAGGCGGGATCAAGTCCCGTGGTTTCGGTATCGAGCACGATCTCGCGCAGGAGCTTCGTTCCTTGGTTTTTTATAAGTTTCGCAGCCGCTCCATGACGTGGCCTTCGCGGCCTTCGAGCGATTCGATCAGTCTATCGATCTGCCGCCCCATGTCTGCCAACGTCGTTCCCGTGTCCACAACGAAGTCGGCGCGGGCGCGTTTTTCCTGATCGGAAAGCTGGCGCTTGAGCAGCGCTTCGAACTTCGCCGGCGTCATGCCTGGGCGGGCAAGCACGCGCGCCCTTTGCACCTCTTCCGGCGCGCTGACCACGACAGTGACATCGACACGCGAATGGGCATCGGTCTCGAACAGCAGCGGGATCTCAAGCACGGCGAGCGCAGCACCGCGCTTCTCCGCTTCGCGCAGAAAATCGATCTCGGCCTTGACCACCATCGGATGCACGATGCCTTCGAGCCGCTTCAGCTTCTGCGGCGATCCCGCGACTTCTCGCGCGAGCAGCGCCCGGTCGACCTTGCCGCCGTGCACCGCCTCAGGAAAAGCCGCGGCGATTGCCGGCACGGCTTCGCCGTCATAGAGCCGGTGAACTTCGGCATCGGCATCGCACACCTTCACGCCGCGCGTCCTGAAGTGCTGGGCCGCCGCCGACTTGCCCATGCCGATCGAACCGGTCAGTCCGATGACCAGCATCAGGACGCCCCGAGATGGGCGGCGACATAAGCGCCAAGCTCAGGCGTCACCTCAGGGCGTACCCCGAACCAGCGCTCGAAGCCCGGCACCGCCTGGTGGAGTAGCATGCCGAGCCCGTCGACGGTTCGGTTTCCCCTCGCCTTTGCCGCCGCGAGAAGCGGCGTTTGCAGCGGGCTGTAGACGATGTCGGGGACGGTCGCGTCCAAGGGAAGTGCGGAAAGGTCGAGGTCCAACGGCGGCTTTCCCGTCATGCCGAGGCTCGTGGCATTGACCAGGAGCCCGCAGCCGGCGAGCGCCCTGTTTCGGTCCCCCCAGGGGATCAGCGAGACGCGGGAACCGAAGCTTTGCGCCAAGGCCTTTGCCCGGTCCTCTGTCCGGTTGGCGAGCAAGATCTTCGAGGCGCCGGCCTCGAGCAGCCCATGCAGGATGGCGCGCGCCGCCCCTCCTGCGCCGAGCACCGTTACCGGCCGCTTGCCCTTGTTCCAATCCGGCGCCTCGGCGGAGAGATGCGTCATGAAGCCATAGGCGTCAGTGTTGCTCGCATGAAGCAGGCCCTTGTCGTCGAGCCAAAGCGTATTCGCCGCGCCGATGGCGGTGGCGGCGGCGTCGGGGCGGTCGGCCCCAGCCAAAGCCGCCTCCTTGTGCGGCAGCGTCACATTGGCGCCTTCATAGCCCCGTTGCCCAAGCGAATGGAGAAAGTCCTCGATCTCCTCCGGCCGCACCGCTTCCTGCTCATAGGCGCCGTCGAGCCCGTAGAGCTTCAGCCAGTAGCGGTGGATGACCGGCGAGCGCGAATGGGCGACCGGCCAGCCGATGACGCAGGCGCGCTTCATGGGAGGTTCCTCAACCTTCGATGGCGCCTTCGCGCCGGAGCGCATCGAGCAGCGGCAGCAGCGGAAGGCCGAGGATGGAGAAATAGTCGCCGTCGATCTTCTCGAACAGCTGAATTCCGAGACCTTCGATCTGATAGGCCCCGACCGAGCTGAGAACCTCTTCACCGGCCGCGGCGAGATAGCGGCCGATGAATTGCGGTGAGAGCTTGCGCATGACCAGTGTCGAGCTCTCGCTGTGGGCCCAGACGGTGCCACCGTTGGTCGCGAGGGCAACGGCGCTGTGCAAAATGTGGCTCTTGCCTGAGAGATCGAGCAGTTCTTTCCGCGCCGCTTCCATGTTGTCGGGCTTGGAAAGGATGCGACCGCCGAAGGCGAGCACCTGGTCGGCACCGATGACGAAGGCCCCTGGCATCAGCTCACTCACCGCCTCGGCCTTGGCGCGAGCGAGCACCTCGGCGATGTCCTGTGGGCTCAACGCTCCGGTGCTGCCGACCGCTTGGCGCATGGCGTGCTCGTCGAGGCCAGGCGACTGGATGCTGAAGGCAAGGCCCGCGGCTTCGAGCAGACGCGCCCGCACCTTGCTCGACGAGGCGAGGATCAGCTGCGGCCGGCCGCTTTGCAGGAACGCGCTCATAGACGAAGTCTGTTCATGGATCGAGCACCGGCGCTCCGCGGTCGTGATAGAGGCGCAGGATCGCGGCCGCCGTCTCCTCGATGGAGCGGCGCGTGACGTCGATCACCGGCCAGCCGCGCCTGGCGCAGAGCTGCCGCGTCTCGGCGATTTCGGCGGCGATCGCCTCGCGATCGACATACGCTTCGAGATGCGAGGCGGCATGTTCCAACACCCGGTTCTGGCGGACTTGCGAGATGCGCTCGGCGCTCGCCACGAGGCCAACGACGAAAGCATTGGTGGGCGCCTCGATCTTCGGCGGCAGCGGCAGGCCCGGGATCAGCGGCACGTTGGCGGTCTTGTAGCCGCGATTGGCGAGATAGATGCTGGTCGGCGTCTTCGAGGTGCGGCTGATGCCGATCAGCAGAATGTCGGCGTCGTCGAGATTTTCCGGCAAATGACCGTCATCGTGTAGCATCGTGAAGTTGAGAGCCTCGATGCGCCGGAAATAGTCGGCATCGAGCACATGCTGGCCGGCGACGGTCGGAATCGAGGGGGTGCCAAGATAGGATTCGAACACTTGCAGGATGCTTTTCAGCACCGGGACGCAAGGAACGTTTAGCCGCTTGCAGGTCTGCTCGAGCTGCTCGGCAAGCTCCTGATTGACGATGGTGTAAAGCACCATGCCCGGATTGGCTTCGACATCCTTGAGCACCCGCTCGAGCTCGCGTTTGCTGCGCACCAGCGGATGGATGTGCTCGATGGCGCGCGCCTGCGAATATTGGACCCGCACGGCCTTGGCCACCACCACCAGCGTCTCGCCGGTCGCGTCGGAGATCATATGCAGGTGGAAAGTGCGGGGAGCATCCATGGCGATGCCTCTGGATAACTGTGAATGATTAATGGAGCAACTGCGGGAGCGCCCCTCGTCTGTCCCGGGCCAAGCGGAACAAGGCGCATGACTTCTTCACAGATTCGCTTGTGTCGAGAAAATGACACCTCTGAGACTGTGCGGCACAATACCTCTCCTCCTCCCCAAGCCTGAGAGACGGCTCCCCACAGTCTATCCGAAATTTCCTCACACCCTCCTCATCTGGCGGAAGGCACGAGGTTTGGCGGTTTTCGCCCGGAATGCTGCGCTGCGTTCCCACAGAGAAAGCTACCCAGTGCCAAACGGCGCAAGCCCTCGGACTTATTCTCTGTCGATAGGCTGGTGACAGCGCTGAATGTCCGCTACTCACGAGCTAATAGAAGAAACAGAAAACTAATTTAAGACTCTCTCTTTGATGTTTAGAGAAGGCCATGTTGCGTCCTCACAAGTCTGAAAGTCGGTTGATCGCAGCGCTGAGTGGAAAGGCAGTCAGTCCGCCACCGATCTGGCTGATGCGCCAGGCTGGGCGTTATCTCCCGGAATATCGCGAGGTCCGTGCCAAGGCCGGCTCATTTCTCGATCTTTGCCTCAACCCTGAGCTTGCGGCCGAAGTCACGCTGCAACCTTTGCGGCGGTTCGATCTCGATGCGGCGATCGTCTTCTCGGACATTCTGATGGTGCCGTATGCCCTTGGCCAGAAGGTCGAGTTCGTTGAAGGCGAGGGACCGAAGCTCGAGCCCATTCGGGGCGGCAAGGACTTGGCGAGGCTCGACCAGGCCGAAGGAAGATTCGCTGCGGTCTATGAAACCTTGGAGCGGGTAGTCCTGGAGCTCCCGTCCGGCGTGCCGGTCATCGGCTTTTGCGGGGCGCCGTGGACCGTGGCGACCTATATGGTCGAGGGCGGCAGCAGCAAGGACCAGGCGCAAGCAAGACTCTGGGCCTATCGCGACCCGTTTTCCTTCCAGAAGCTGATCGACCTTCTGGTCGAGACATCGATTGTCTATTTGCTTGGCCAGGTGAAGGCTGGCGCCCGCGTGCTCCAGATTTTCGACAGCTGGGCTGGAGGCCTGCCCGAAGACGAGTTCGCCCGCTGGTGCAGCTACCCCACCCGCGCCATCGTTGCTGGCGTGAAAACGGAAGTCCCTGACGTGCCGATCATTGGCTTTCCCCGCGGCGCCGGCGCCAAGGCAGAGACTTACGCGCGGGAGACCGGGATCGACGCCATCGGCTGCGACACCTCCATGCCGCTCGGCTTCATGCGCGAGACGCTGCAGAGCCGCTTGCCCATCCAAGGCAATCTCGACCCGCTGTTGTTGCTTGCTGGCGGGGAGCACCTCGAGGCCCGCGTCGCCCGGATACTGAACATGCTTGAAGCCGGCCCTTTCGTGTTCAATCTCGGCCACGGCATTCTGCCCGACACGCCGCCCGAACATGTCGCGCGCCTTGTCGAGCTGGTGAAGGGCAAGGTCTAGTAATCGCCATGCTGCTGTCCTATATCAAAGCCTTCCACGTCATCGCGATCATCGCCTGGATGGCAGGGCTACTCTATCTGCCGCGGCTTTTCGTCTATCATGCGGACAGTGCGAAGGGCTCGGAGCAGTCGGAGACCTTCAAGGTGATGGAACGGAGATTGCTCCGCTACATCACGACGCCGGCCATGATCGCGAGCTGGATCCTGGGGCTTTACCTCGCCTTCTCCGGATTGATCGATTGGTCGGCTGATGGCTGGTTTCACGCGAAGCTCGCGCTGGTCGTTTTGCTCTCAGCCTTTCACGGCATGCTCGCCAAATGGACCAAGGACTTCGCGCAGGACCGGAACGCGCACGGTGCGCGTTTCTACCGCATGGTAAACGAAGTGCCGACGCTGCTCATGATCGGCATCGTGATTTTGGTGATCGTGCGGCCGTTCTGAATAGCCTCGGCAAGCCTGTTCCGCCCGCCCGCTTGGTCTGCTATAAGGTGAGTCGCATCCGATCCGGGAACGCTGTCGCGGCCCGAAAAATCCTTGAAAAATTGGGTTACCCGGCGCGGAGCAGACCTGTAGTCGTGCCTCACGCCTGAGGCAAATCTCCCCTTCCACAAATGCCCACATGCCGAAACCGCGTGTGGCGATTTTCAAAATTCAACCATCCCCCATTTGGAGTAGCAGTGCATGCAGGAAATGAAACTGCAGGACCTCAAGACCAAATCGCCGACGGAGCTCTTGAGCTTCGCCGAGGAGGTCGCCGTCGAGAACGCGAGCGCCATGCGCAAGCAGGAGCTCATGTTCGCGATCCTGAAACAATTAGCCGCCCGTGACGTCGACATCACCGGGACCGGCGTGGTCGAGGTGTTGCAGGACGGCTTCGGCTTTCTGCGCTCGCCCGACTCGAACTATCTCGCCGGCCCCGATGACATCTACGTCTCGCCGTCGCAGATCCGCCGCTTCGGTTTGCGAACCGGCGACACGGTCGAAGGCCAGATCAGAAGCCCGAAAGAGGGCGAGCGCTATTTCGCGCTCCTCAAAGTGAACACCATCAATTTCGACGATCCCGAGAAACAGCGCCACAAGATCCATTTCGACAATCTGACGCCGCTCTATCCCGATGAGTGGCTTCAGATGGAGGTCGAGAAGCCGACCAGCAAGGACCAGACCGGCCGCGTCATCGACATCGTGGCCCCGCTCGGCAAAGGCCAGCGCGGACTGATCGTGGCGCAGCCGCGTACCGGCAAGACCGTGATCTTGCAGAACATCGCCCACTCGGTCACCGCCAATCACCCGGAATGCTATCTGATCGTGCTTCTGATCGACGAGCGTCCGGAAGAGGTGACCGACATGCAGCGCTCGGTGAAGGGCGAGGTGATCTCGTCCACCTTCGACGAACCGGCCTCGCGCCATGTGCAGGTGGCCGAGATGGTCATCGAGAAGGCGAAGCGCCTCGTTGAGGCGAAGCGCGACGTGGTGATCCTGCTCGATTCGATCACGCGCCTCGGCCGCGCCTACAACACCGTGGTGCCATCCTCCGGCAAGGTGCTGACCGGCGGCGTCGACGCCAACGCGCTGCAGCGCCCGAAGCGCTTCTTCGGCGCGGCCCGCAACATCGAGGAAGGCGGCTCGCTCACCATCATCGCCACGGCGCTGATCGATACCGGCAGCCGCATGGAC
>DATDLA010000206.1:0-2531 GCA_036519535.1 Methyloceanibacter sp. | reverse complement strand
CTGGCCCTACCGGCTCGCGGCCGGCGTCGATACGCCGATCGAGATGATCTACACCGCGCCGCAGGAGTTCTTCTTCACCGAGATGAAGCTTGCGCTGTTCGGCGCCGTGTTCATCGCCTTCCCGGTGATCGCCTCGCAGATTTACATGTTCGTTGCGCCGGGGCTTTATCGCAGCGAGCGCAAGGCCTTCCTGCCGTTCCTTGCCGCTACGCCGATCCTGTTCCTGCTCGGCGCCTCGCTCGTCTATTTCGTGGTCATGCCGCTCGCCATGACCTTCTTCCTGTCGATGCAGCAGTCAGGCGACAACCAGGTGCATATCCAGCTCACGGCGCGGGTGAGCGAATATCTCTCTTTGATCATGACGCTGATCCTCGCCTTCGGCATTTGCTTCCAGTTGCCTGTCCTTTTGACGCTGCTCGCCAGGGCAGGGCTGATCACCGCGGCGCAGCTGAAAGCCAAGCGCCGCATCGCCATTCTCATCGCCTTCATTGTCGCTGCCGTGCTCACCCCGCCGGACCCCTTGAGCCAGATCTCGCTCGCGCTCCCGACCATCGCGCTCTACGAGCTGTCGATCTACGCGGTGAAGCTTGCCGAGAAGCGCCATGCCGCTTCGACCGCCGCCAAGCCGGCCGCGAAGCCCGCCGGCAAGCCGGCTGGCAAGCCAGCTTAGATGGAGCACCATCCACCTTTTTCGTCATGCCCGGCCTTGTGCCGGGCATCCACGAATTTCTATTTACCCAGAGCAACAAAAGCGTGGATGGCCGGGACAAGCCCGGCCATGACGAGGTAGAGGGGTGAGGACAAAACCATGCGCGTGAGAATCGACCAGGCGGCCGACGCGGTCTATCTCAACCTCACCGACCGCCCTATTGAGGGCAGCGAGGAGGTCGCTGACGGCATCGTCGTCGATTACGACGCGCAAGGCCGCATCGTCGGCGTCGAAATCCTCGATGCCTCGAAGCGGACCGACGACCCGGAGGCTCTGAAACAATTCAGCTTTGAAATGCCGACTCTAAGCTGACGGCACCCGACAACCTCGTGAAGGCTCTCTCTCTCGACGACAAGCGGCTAAAGGCGAGCGTGCTCTTCGCGGTTGCCGTCGAAAGCCTGTTCATCCTCTTCCTCACCGTGTTCCTGTTCAATCACGCCGACCCCAAGGGCGACGGCATGGAGATGGTGGCGTCGAGCGCCGCCTTCATGCTGATTTTTCTGCCGCTCAGCTTGCCCGCCTACCTTCTCGCCAAGAACGGGCGTTTTCTGATCCTCGCCGCCCTTCTCGCAGGCCTCGCCGCTATCCTCTATTTCCTCTTATGGCTCGAGATCCTCGACGAGCTTGGCATTCAGGCTGCGCCCTGGGCCTGATAAGAGCGATCCATGAGCGATACCAAAACGCTGCTGTTGATCGCGCTCGTCTGGGCCTTGGGCGCCTATCTGATCGTGCCGAGGATGTGGGCGTTCTACTTTCGCCGTCACCCGCCGCTCACCCAGGTTGCGCGCGTGACCGAGACCGGAGACGGCCATCCCGGCGATCCGGTCAATATCGGCCTTGCCGGGGATGAGGCCGAGCTCGTGCGCGGCATGACGGCGGCCGGCTGGTTCCCGGCGAACCCGATCACCGTCGAAAGCAGCGTGCGCATCGCCGCCGACACCGTGCTCCGCCGCCCCGACGACGATGCGCCGGTGAGCAATCTATTTCTGTTCGGCCGCAAGCAGGACTTTGCCTTCGAGCAGCCCATGCCAGGCGGTCCTGGCAAGCGGCATCACGTTCGCTTCTGGCGCTGGGACCAATTGTATGGGGGCCGTCCTGCCTGGTTCGGCGCCGCGACCTTCGACAGGAGCGTCGGGCTAAGCCACACCACCGGGCAGGTCACCCATCACATCGCGCCGGACGTCGATGCCGAGCGCGACCGACTGGTGGCCGAGCTGCAACAGGTGGGCGTCGTGCAGTCGGTCGAATGGATGGACGGCTTTCACGCCGAGCTCGAGGGCAAGAACGGCGGGGGCGACCCCTGGCATACCGATGGCCGCCTCGCCATCGTCACGCTGCGCGTGCCCGGTTAGTCGCTGGCGCGGGAACACATCGTGAGGGTACTCAGGAGTGCTGGCGGTAACTGACGACAAGCCAGCTCCGCCGTGCGGGCATCAAAATGATGTCGGCCCTATGTGAGTGCGTAAGAAATTGCTCCAGCTTCGCCCCGGAGACGTCGTCACAATCCGGCAACCGCAATAATCTGAGGAGGCATGGTCGCGCTGGTATCCTTGCCTGGCCAGACGCCTTCGACCCGTCGCGTTGCTCCCGAACCTGAAACACGTACTCTCGAGAAGCCCATGGCGCGAAATCTCCTAGCGATCAGCGCGTTGTCAGCCAACTGCTCGACCGAGTTAAGGGCGAGGGTTGCCCGGTATCGCTTTCCTTGGTGGACAGTAAATTCGCCGGCGAAGCTCGAGACGCTGACGAAACTGGCGGCCATGGCGAAAGCTGGTAGGGCTTTCAGCAAATTGCGAACAGTCTTGTTGGTCATGCAAACGTC
>DATDLA010000205.1:0-3609 GCA_036519535.1 Methyloceanibacter sp. | reverse complement strand
CGAGAATGGCGCCTGGATTGGAGATGGTGAGAAAGAAGGTCTGGGGAATGATGCCCCAATGATCCCAAAGGTGGGATTTTTGTCCTGGCGCGATCAGCAGCATGGGAGGCGCGAAGAGCAGACCGATGCCGAAGACGATCAGCAGCACGCCGCCAAAGAGCTGGATCGGTCCGGAATAGGCGATCATCACGTCAGAGATCGCCGTCACGCTGAAGGCGGCTATGGCCGCGAGCAGCCCGTCGCCGAGCATGGCGCCAATGCCGGCGGCGAGGCCGCCCCAGAATCCATTGGTTACGGCCCGTTGGATGCAAAGGACATTGACCGGTCCGATGGGCGCCGCTACCAGCAGCCCAACGCCAATTCCGGCGAGCACCAGTTGGATGCCGGACAGGACGATATGCGCGCCGGACGGCAAGTGCCTATCGCTGCTGGCCGTTGGGGAAGGATGATCGCGAGAGCTTGGCGCCCTGCGCGTAGGATAGGCGCCCGCCGCTATGCGAAAGTGGCGAAGCACCTGAGGGAGGTGGGATGAGTCGCACAAAAATCGTCATGGCGGCCTTCGCAGCATTGGTAGCTGGCACGATTATCGTTGTCTATGCCTACCGGGGAGAAGACGCCTCTCGCGCCGCGACCCAAAACGGCCAGGAAATCTTGCCAATAAGCGAGGTCGATAGACCTCAGACGATGGCTGCGAGCGAGGCGGCGAAGCCTGAAGCCGCCCCGGCGCCCAAGCCGGAAAGCGAAACGCCGAAGTCCGAAAGCGCTGCGCCGCCCGCGCCTGGGGCTGAGGCGCCTCCGCCAGGAACTCCGGAAGTGATCTACGATTTCAACCGGCTGCCTGATGAGATCAGGGACACGCTGCAGAGCATCGTGGTTGCGGCGCAGAGCGGCAATATCGACGAGATGCTGCCGGTGCTCGAGGAGAACGAGCTGCCGCCAATGCTGAGCGCGACCGCGGTGAGCGATCCGATCGCCTTTTGGAAAAAGGCTTCCGCCGACGGCCAGGGCCACGACATTCTCGCCGCCATGCTGAACGTGTTCAGCTCCGGCTTCATGCGCAAAGGCGAGGGCACGGACGTGATGTATGTCTGGCCCTATTTCGCCGAGATGGACTTGACCAAGCTCACACCCGCGCAAGAGGTCGATTTCTACCGCGTGGTGCCGCCGCCGCTAGGAGTCGAGATGAAGAAGAGCGGCAAATACACCTATTACCGCGCCGGCATCGGCGCCGACGGCGTCTGGCACTATTTCCTGCAATAGCGCTTCAGGCGAGCGGATCGCGCGGCAACGCTTCGCCGAAGCTGACCGGCTCGCCGCAAGCTGTCCCAAGCTCGCCTTCCCACATGGCGAGGTTGCCGCGCACGATGGTGCCGACCGGCCAGCCTGTGACCTTCTCGCCGGCGAAGGGAGTCCAGCCGCATTTGCTGCCGATCCAGTCTTCTTCGATCACGCGTTCGGCCTTGAGATCGACGATGGTGAGGTCAGCGTCGTAGCCAACGGCAATGCGGCCTTTGCCGGCAATGCCGAACAGGCGCTGTGGCCCGGCGCTGGTGAGATCCACAAAGCGCGCCAGGCTGAGCCGTCCGTTGTTGACGTGGTTGAGCATGACCGGCACGAGCGTCTGCACGCCCGGTATGCCTGACGGCGATGCCGGATAGCTCTGCGCCTTCTCTTCAAGCGTATGCGGCGCGTGGTCCGAGCCGAGCACGTCGACCACGCCCTGGGTCAGCCCCCACCACAGGACGTTCTGATGCGCGGCATCGCGGAGCGGCGGGTTCATCTGTGCCTTGGTGCCGAGCCGCCGATAAACTTCGGGCGCGGCGAGGGTCAAATGCTGCGGCGTCACCTCGACGCTTGCCAAATCCTTATGCAGCGCGAGCAGCTGCATCTCTGCCGTTGTCGACACATGCAGCACATGCACGCGCTTGCCAGCGGCGGTGGCGAGCCGCAACAGCTTGGCGGTCGCGGCAAGAGCGGCCTCGGGGTCGCGCCATTCGCTGTGGCTTGCCGGGTCGCCGTCGCGGCGAAGCGAGGCCCGCTCGCGCAACCGCGCTTCGTCCTCGGCGTGAAAGGCGGCGCGCCGCTCGATGAGGGCGAGGATGCGCGACAACGTCTCCTCGTCGTCGACCAGAAGGTCTCCGGTGGAAGAGCCCATGAACACCTTGACGCCTGCGGCGCCTGGAAGCTTTTCCAGGCGTGGTAGGTCCTCGACATTCTCCCGCGTGGCACCGACGAAGAAGGCGAAGTCGCAATACATGCGGCCGCGCCCGCGCGCGACCTTCTGCGCAAGCGCCTCGGCGCTCACCGTCGCCGGCCGCGTATTCGGCATCTCGAACACGGCGGTGACGCCGCCAAGCACCGCCGAGCGGCTGCCCGATTGGAGATCTTCCTTGTGCTCGAGGCCGGGCTCGCGGAAATGCACCTGCGTGTCGATGACGCCGGGCAGAATGTGCAGCCCGGCAGCCTCGATGGTCCTCCCAGCGCTCGTGCCGGCGAAGCCGCCGATCGCCACGATACGGCCGTCCTTCACGCCGATATCGGCAAGACCTTCGCCGGCATGATTGACGAGGGTCGCGCCCTTGATAAGGAGATCGAAGGTTTCTGGCAAGATGAGGCTTTCGCTTGAACTTGCAGGCTTACGTCCGCCTGAATAAGTCTCTAGAGCATGACCATGAGCCAATGCAACGCGGCGCTTCTTTCCGACCGTGCGGTCGTGCGGGTCTCTGGGCCTGGCGCCCACACCTTTTTGCAAGGGCTGATCACCAACGATATCGACAAGGCGAAGCCTGGCGGCGCCATCCATGCCGGCCTGCTCACGCCGCAGGGGAAAATTCTTTTCGATTTTTTTGTTGTCCCGGCAGCTGACGGCTTTCTGCTCGAAATAGCCAAGGCGAAGGCCGGCGAGCTTGCGCAACGGCTCGGCTTCTACAAGCTCCGAGCCCAAGTCGAGATCGCCGAGGATCCTTCCTTCGCCGTAGCCGCGGCCTGGGGCGCGCCGCCCCGGCTTCCCGACGGCGCCATCGCCTATGCCGATCCGCGCCTCTCGGCGCTCGGCTTGCGCATCCTGCTTCAAGCGGAGGCGGATGCGCGCAATCTCGGCTGCACGATCGCCGCGGAGGATGAGTATCACGCACACCGCATCGCCCTTGGCGTGCCTGAGGGGGGGCGCGACTACGCGTTTGGCGATGCCTTTCCTCATGAGGCGATGTTCGATCGGCTCGCCGGCGTCGATTTCGACAAAGGCTGCTTCATCGGTCAGGAGGTCGTGTCGCGCATGGAGCATCGCGGCATCGCGCGCAAACGCATCGTCGGCGTGGAAGGAGAGGGACCTCTGCCGCCCTCAGGCACCGAGATCACGGCCGGCGGCGCACCCGTAGGCACGCTCGGCTCGGTCAGCGAACACTCGGGGCTTGCGCTTCTGCGCCTCGATCGCGCCGAGGAGGCGAAGGCCGCCGGCCTGCCTTTGCGTGCCGGCGAGGTGACCGTCGACTTGCGTATTCCTGCCTGGGCGCGCCTCGCAGCAAAGGTTCCGGCAGCCTCATGATCAAGAGGGAAGCGAAGCGCTGTCCCTGGTCAGGCTCGGACCCGCTCTACATCGCCTATCACGAC